>CALLZQ010000274.1 GCA_937858255.1 uncultured Tabrizicola sp. | reverse complement strand
GATCGGCGCCAGCCCGGCGATGGAGCGGCTGCGCGAGGATATCCTCGATCTGGGGCAGGCTGACAGCCATGTACTGATCGATGGCGAAACCGGCACCGGCAAGACGCTGGTTGCCCATGCGCTGCATGCGGTGGGGCCGCGCTCGTCCAAGAAGTTCCTGACGATTTCCTGCGCCGCCTGGTCCGAAGACCAGCTTGCCGCGCGGCTGTTCGGCCCGTCCGAGGATGGCACGATCCCGCTGCTGGAAGAGGCGCGGGGCGGCACGCTCTGCCTTGAGGATATTGAGGCGCTGCCCAATGCGCTGCAAGCGCGCCTGCTCACCTTCATCAACGATCAGGGGGTGCCGCCGGAAACCCGGATCATCGCCATCTGCAATGAACATGCGCAGGACAAGACGCTGGAAGACATCCTGCGGGCCGATCTGTTCTATCGGCTGGGGGCAATGACCATCCTTTGCCCGCCGCTGCGGGCCCGGGGCGAGGATATCCTGACCCTGTTCACCCGGATGAGCGAGGGCTTTGCCGAGGAATATGGCTGCGAGGCGCCGCAGGTCACGGCACAAGAGGCCGCGCAGCTTTTGCAGGCCCCCTGGCCCGGCAATGTGCGGCAACTGGTCAATATCGCCGAACGTGCCGTGCTGCAAAACCGCCGCGGCTCGGGCAGTATCGCCAGCCTGTTGATGGCCGATAACGAGGCGACCGGCCCGGCCATGACAACCGAGGGCAAGCCGCTGAAGGAATATGTCGAAAGCTTTGAGAAAATGCTGATCGACAACACCATGCGCCGGCACAAGGGCAGCATCGTCGCGGTGATGGAAGAGCTTTGCCTGCCGCGCCGCACGCTGAACGAAAAGATGGCCAAATACGGCCTGCAACGCGGCGACTATACCTAAACGCCCCCAAGCGGCCCGTCTTATATGACGGGCCCGTGAAATTGGCCATTGCCCTTGGCGCGCCTTTGCCGCTAGGGTTGTCGGACGCGACCGGCCCTTGCCGGTCGCTTTCGAATTCTCTGCCCGCCTTTGTGGACACGCGCACCCGCGACCCTTGGCCCGGGCAGCCGGATCGGCCCGAAAGGGCTGTTGTCATTGCCCGGACGTGCCAAATGGACGGGCTTTTCTAGGTGGGGGGTCACAAGCCCCCTGATGTAAACTGCGATGATGCGCGCGACAGGACATATGACAGCCGAGGCCAGCCCACAGGGCTTGACCCGGCTTTGCCGTCAGCGCGCCTCCGCCCGAACAAGACGCCTTTCCACGTATGACACCCCCTCCGGTCCACCGGGGGGGGCCTTGCGTTGCAGGCGCAATGGACTGATATGGCTAAGAAAATGCTCATCGCCGCCACCCATGCCGAGGAAACTCGGGTTGTGGTGGTGGACGGAAACAAGGTCGAAGAGTTCGACTTTGAGACGGTAAACAAGCGTCAGCTCGCCGGAAATATCTATCTCGCCAAAGTGACCCGGGTGGAGCCTTCGCTCCAGGCGGCCTTTGTCGATTATGGTGGCAACCGGCATGGCTTTCTCGCTTTTGCCGAGATCCACCCTGATTACTACCAGATCCCGGTCGCGGATCGCAAAGCGCTGCTTGAGGAAGAGCGCGCCTTTGCCCGCGCCGAAGAGGAAGAAGACAACCGCCGCAGCCGCCGGCGCAAGCCCCGCCCCGCAGCCGAGGTCGCTAAGGCCGAGGATGCCGTGACTTCCGGTCCCGCCGGGATGGATGTCGTCGATCTGGACGAGGAAGACGCCGGCGCAGAGACCGGCCCGGCGCTGGTGGAAGAGACCCCCGCCCCGGCCGCCGAACCCGAGAATGGCAACGGCGAAGAGTCGGGTGAACAGCCCTATCGCGCCATGGATCATGCCAGCGACACCGATGACGAAATCGAGTCGGTCGCCGAAGAGGATGTGGCCGAGGAAATCAGCCAGCCGCGCAAGCCCCGCGCCCGCAAATACAAGATCCAGGAAGTGATCAAGGTCCGCCAGATCATGCTGGTGCAGGTGGTCAAGGAAGAGCGGGGCAACAAGGGCGCCGCGCTGACGACCTATCTCTCGCTTGCTGGCCGCTATTGCGTCCTGATGCCGAACACGGCCCGGGGTGGCGGCATCAGCCGCAAGATCACCAATGCCGCCGACCGCAAAAAGCTCAAGGAAATCGCGCATGAGATCGAGGTGCCGGAAGGCGCCGGCCTGATCATCCGCACCGCGGGCGCCAAGCGCACCAAGGCGGAAATCAAGCGCGATTACGAATATCTGATGCGGCTGTGGGAACAGATCCGCGAATTGACCCTGCGCTCAATCGCCCCCGCGCCGATCTATGAGGAAGGCAACCTGATCAAGCGCTCGATCCGCGACCTTTATAACCGCGAGATCGACGAGGTTCTGGTCGAGGGCGCCGAGGGCTATCGCGTCGCCAAGGACTTCATGAAGATGATCATGCCGTCCCATGCCAAGGCGGTGCAGCCCTATCACGACCAGATGCCGCTCTTTGCCCGGTATCAGGTGGAAAGCTATCTGGGCGGGATGTTCAACCCGGTCGTTCAGCTTAAATCGGGCGGTTATATCGTCATCGGCGTGACCGAGGCGCTGGTCGCCATCGACGTGAACTCTGGCCGGGCCACCAAAGAGGGTTCGATCGAGGAAACCGCGCTCAAGACCAACCTTGAAGCCGCCGAAGAGATCAGCCGTCAGTTGCGCCTGCGCGACCTTGCCGGTCTGATCGTCATCGACTTCATCGACATGGAAGAGCGCAAGAACAACGCTGCCGTCGAAAAGCGCCTGAAAGACAAGCTGAAAACCGACCGCGCCCGCATTCAGGTGGGCCGGATCTCGGGCTTTGGCCTGATGGAGATGAGCCGTCAGCGCCTGCGTCCCGGGATGCTGGAATCGACCACCCAGCCCTGCGCCCATTGCCATGGCACCGGCCTGATCCGCTCGGATGACAGCATGGCGCTGAACATCCTGCGCGCGCTGGAAGAGGAAGGCACCCGCAAACGCTCACGCGAGGTGCTGCTCAAGGCGCCGGTGGGGATCGTCAACTATCTGTTCAACCACAAGCGCGAGCATATCGCGCTGATCGAGGCCCGCTATGGCATGGCCGTGCGGATGGAGGCAGACCCCGCGCTGGTCAGCCCCGATTACTCGATCGAAAAGTTCAAGACCGCGACCCGCGTGGTGCCTGAGGCCAGCGCCGTGATCTCGGGCCATGCCGGCCTGATGGGCGCGCCGGTTGAAGAGGAAGAAGAAGAGGACATCCCGATGGACGAGGCCGATGAGGCCGAAGGCGTCGAGACCTCTGAGGCTGCGGAGACCAGCGCCCCCCGCGCCGAGGGCGAAGGCGGTCAGGGTGGCGGAAAGAAAAAGCGCCGCCGCCGCCGTCGCCGCAAGGGCAATGGCGCCAATGCGCAGTCGGGCGATCAGGGCCTTGAGGCCGGGGATGAATCGGGCGATGACTCGGGTGATGACGATGGCGACGAGACAGATGCCATCGCCGAGGATGGGGCCGCGCCCGTCGCCGAACATGCGGCCGATACGGCCGTCGTAACCGCCGCCCCGGCAGAACCGGCCGAAGAGGCCGACCCGGCTGAAAAGCCCAAGCGCAGCCGTTCGCGCAGCCGCAAGAAGGCGGATGCCGAAGTCGAGGCGCCGGTTTCGGAAACCACCGAGGCACCCACGGCCGAAGCGGAATCTGCGCCAGCGGCGGAAAAGCCCAAGAAAGCCAGCCGCAGCCGCGCCTCCAAGGCGAAACCGGTTGAAGCGGCAGAGGCCGAGGCAACCGCAGCAGCGGCACCGGCACCGAAACCCGCCAAGAAAACCGCGTCGCGCAGCAAATCGGCCAGCAAGGCCAGTGCCGCGCAATCTGCCGAGGTGGAGGCGGTGGCAGATGCCGAGCCCGAGGCTCCGGAACCGGTAGCCCTGCCCGATCTGCAACCCGATCCGGGGATCGCTGAGACCGCCGCCCCTGAGGTCGGCGCTGATCCGGCCATGGCCACTGGCGATGATCAGGGGCCGGCAGCCCCCGGCGCAGAGACCCCGGCAGACAGCCCGGAAGAGGCCGATGACGGCCCCGCCAAGCCCAAACGCAAGGGCTGGTGGTCGCTGGGCCGCTGATCTGACCGGAAAAACATCGAAAGGGCGGCGCAATTTGTGCCGCCCTTTTGCCTTTTCTCAAATCCCGCAAGCGGCAAAGGATTACAATCGGGCCACGCCCTTGTGACAGCGCGCCCCCGTGACGCGCGGGCCTTGGACGGCTAAGACAAAAGGCAATGCGAAAAAAGGACCGGGCATGTTCGGAATCGACCTGATCGACGCGGGCTTGGCGCCAGCGATGCTGATTGCGCTGCTGGCGGGGGTCTTATCCTTCCTCTCCCCCTGCGTCTTGCCGATTGTACCGCCCTATCTGGCCTATATGGGCGGCATCTCGGTCGGTGAGATGCGCAGCGACGCCCATGCGCGCCGCCGCGTTCTGCTGCCGGCGCTGTTTTTCGTGATGGGTCTGTCGACGGTCTTTCTGCTGCTCGGCTTTACCGCCTCGGCCTTTGGTGCCTTCTTCCTCAGCAATCAGGAACTGTTTTCCAAGATCGCCGGGGGGGTGGTGATCATTTTCGGCCTGCATTTTCTGGGGCTGTTCCGCATTCCGCTGCTGGACCGCGAGGCGCGGCTGAACGCGGGCGAGCAGGGCGGCTCGGCCTTTGGCGCCTATCTTCTGGGTCTGGCCTTCGCCTTTGGCTGGACGCCCTGTATCGGCCCGCAACTGGGGGCGATCCTGTCGCTGGCGGCGCAAGAGGGCTCGGTCCAGCGGGGCACGCTGCTGCTTGCGGTCTATGCGCTGGGTCTGGGCCTGCCCTTCCTGCTGGCGGCGATGTTTATCGAGCGGTCAATGGGGCTGATGCAACGCCTCAAGCGGCATATGAAGCTGATCGAGCGGGTGATGGGCACGCTCTTGCTGATCGTCGGGCTGGCGCTTGTCACCGGCGCCTTTACCGATTTCTCGTTCTTCCTGCTGGAAACCTTCGACCGTTTCGGTATCCCGCTTTTAGGCTGACCGCCCGCCTTTGCCCTTAATTCCGCCTGAAATCGCGTCTAGATTGCGGGCGGGACCAAGAGGCTGAACACGATGACAGAACCTGTCAGCGACCTGGCATCGGAGACGGAGGCAGAACCATTTCGCCGCCGGGTGTTTTATATTCCCGGCTATGACCCGATCCACCCGCGCCGCTATCGTGAGCTTTACCGCAAGGAAGGCGCCGAGCAGGCGCGTATCTCGGGCTATGGGCTGGATTTGCGGCCGCGCACCGGCAAGGGCGCCTATGGCTGGCATGTGCTGGGCCGTATCGGCGAAGGCCCTGCCGAGGCCGAGATCGAGGGGCTGGTCTGGTCCGATATCGTGCGCGGCAGCATGTCGAACAGCATTCCCGCAACCTATTGGCAACTTTTGCGCACCGCCTGGGCCTATATTGCCTCGGGCGCGCTGTTCCGGTTGATGAAACTGCGCAAGGGGCCGGTCATTGCGGCCCTTTATCCGATTGTGTTTCTGCTGATCGAGATGCTGCTGGCGCTGGTCTTCGGTTGGGTCTGTCTGGTGGTGACGCAAATCCTGACCTCGTCGCTCCTCTCGCCCCTGACCGGCCCGGTGCGGGCGCTGGTGCTGTCGGCACTGCTGGCACTGGCCGTCGGGACAGCCGGTGTCATTCTGGCGCTGCACTGGTTCAAGGCCCGCGACGGCAAGGTCTTTGCCTATTACCTGATGCATGATTACGCCTTTTCGGCCCGGTTTGGCGGTGCGAACCCGCCCGAGCTTGAGGCGCGGATGGCGCAATTCGGACATGCGATCCGCGAGGCGCTGACCTCGGGGGTGGATGAGGTGCTGGTGGTCGGCCATTCCTCGGGCGCGCATCTGGGGGTCTCGATCCTGGCCGATCTGATCCGGGCCGGCTTGCC
Source organism: uncultured Tabrizicola sp. (assembly GCA_937858255.1). GTDB lineage: Bacteria > Pseudomonadota > Alphaproteobacteria > Rhodobacterales > Rhodobacteraceae > Pseudotabrizicola. Next base: position 4,586 of record CALLZQ010000274.1, on the reverse strand, counting down.
TGCCGGGCATCCGCCGCTGGCGTTCCTGTCCTTGGGGCAAGTGGTGCCGATGGTGAGTTTTCTGCCCAAGGCGCGGCGCCTGCGCGGCGACCTGGCCTATCTCTCGGCCCGGCCCGAGATCACATGGGTCGATGTGACAGCCCCCGGCGATGGCTGCGCCTTTGCGCTCTGCGACCCGGTGGCGGTCAGCGGCGCGGCGCCGCCGGATCAGCGCTGGCCCTTGATCCTGTCGGCGGCCTTTACCCAGACCCTCTCGCCCGCCCGGTGGAAGGAATTGCGCTGGCGGTTCTTTCGCCTGCATTTTCAATATCTTTGCGCTTTTGACCGGCCGGGTGACTACGATTACTTCCAGATTACCGCCGGCCCCCTGACCCTGGCCGAGCGCTACCGCAACCGTCCCCCGTCAAAAAGCCGGCTGACGCGGGCAGTGAACCGCTTTACCGATACCGAATGACCAAGTCACCGCCCCCCCTGCCCCCCAAGCCCGAGGCCCGGCCCGGGCGCGTCTCGCTCTGGCGGCATATGCGGCTGTTCCGGCAGGATATCCTCTCAGCCCAGCCCGCCCGCCTCTACCGCGCCTGGATGGCCGAATTTCGCACACCCTTCTTCCGCAGCTATCTGTGCAATGACCCGGCGCTGATTGATCTGGTGCTAAAGGCACGCCCCGACGATTTTCCGAAATCGAACCGCATCCGCGAGGGGCTGGCCCCGCTCCTCGGCAATTCGGTCTTTGTCACCAATGGCGAGACGTGGAAGCGGCAGCGCCGCATTATCGCCCCCGCTTTTGAGGGCGGACGGCTGCGCGATCCCTCCCCCGCGATCCGGGCCGCAGGAGAGGCCGCCGCCGCCCGCCTGCCCGCAGGTCCGGTCGAGGTCGAGGCCGAGATGAGCCATGCCGCCGCCGATGTGATCTTTCGCACGCTCTTCTCGATCCCGATCGAGGATCAGATGGCGCAGGCGGTCTTCCACGCTTTTCGCGCCTATCAGCGCAGCCAGCCGATCCTGAACCTTGCCGCCTTTTTGCCGCTGCCCCGCTGGATGCCACGGCTGCATCGCCCCGCGACCCGCGCCGCCGCCCGCCGTATCCGCCACCTTATCACCGAGATGACCCGCCGTCGTGCCCACGAGATCGCCGCCGGCACCGCCCCCGACGATCTGGCGACCAAGATCATGACCATGGCCGATCCCCAGACCGGCCAGCGCTTTTCCACCGAGGAAATGGTCGATCAGGTGGCGATCTTCTTTCTGGCCGGGCATGAGACCAGTGCCTCTGCCCTCGCCTGGTCGCTCTATCTGCTGGCCCTCGCGCCCGAGGTGCAGGACCGCGCCGCCGCCGAGGCCGCCCAACTGCCAGCACATCCCGATTTCGCCTGCCTCTCCTCCCTCAGATTCACCCGCGACGTGTTCCGCGAGGCGCTGCGCCTCTATCCGCCGGTGCCGATGATGGTGCGCGAGACGACCGTGGCCGAGAGTTTTCGCGGCCGTCCCGTCCCCCCCGGCGCGCAGGTCGTGCTGTCACCCTGGCATGTTCACCGCCACGAAAGGCTCTGGCCAGACCCAGATGCCTTTGACCCGGACCGCTGGTCACGCGATGAGACGCGCGCCTGCGCCCGCGATGCCTATCTGCCGTTTTCCGCCGGCCCGCGCGTCTGCACCGGCGCCGGTTTCGCCATGGTCGAGGGCACGCTCTTGCTCGCGCAACTCTTGCGCCGTCACCGCTTTGCGCTGATCCCCGGCGAGTCGCCGGTCCCGGTCGCCCATCTGACCGTGCGCGCCAGAAACGGCATCCGACTCGCGATCAGCCCGCGCTAACTGCCCGACATCGCCCGGGGCATCGGTTCAGAATGATCTTCGGATTAAAGGGGCTAGGTTCGGAGGAGGCCGATTGCGGGGCAGTTTCCCCCCCGCCACATCATCCCCCGAAAGGCGTCAGAGGATCTCGACCCGATAGCTCTCGATCACCGTATTGGCCAGCAGCTTGTCACACATGGTCTTGACGGCGGCCTCGGCAGCAGCGGCATCGGTTTCCGCCAGATCCAGTTCGATCACCTTGCCCTGCCGGACCCCGTTTACCCCGGCAAAGCCCAGCGTTCCCAGCGCATGGCGCACGGCCTCGCCCTGAACGTCCAGAACCCCGGTCTTGAGCATGACGGTGACGCGCGCTTTCATGGGATTCCCCCGCTTGGCCAATGGATCGTGCCCCGATTAGCGCCCCCTCCCCTTGGGTGCAAGGGGCTGATACGCGCCGCCGACCAGGCGCAGCTAATTGATCAGCGTCGGCTTGGTGGTATGGGTGACATTCGAGGGCAAAACCCCCAGCCGCCGCGCCAATTCGGTATAGGCATCCGGCAAGGGGCCGGGATCGGCCACCGGTTGCCCATCGGTGCGGTCCGTCACCCCGCGCAAATCCCACAGGCGGCAATTGTCGGGGCTGATCTCATCGGCGACGATCAGGCGCATGAAATCACCCTCCCAGACCCGGCCAACCTCGATGCGGAAATCGGCAAGACGCACACCCACCCCCAGCATCACCCCCGACATGAAGTCATTGACCCGCAGGGCCAGCGCCACGATGTCATCCAGATCCTGCTGTGTCGCCCAGCCAAAGGCAACGATATGCTCTTCTGCAACCATCGGCGCGCTCAGCCGGTCATCCTTGTAGTAATACTCGACGATGGGACGCGGCAGCGGCGTGCCCTCGGGAATGCCCAGCCGTGCCGACAATTCGCCCGCCGCGAAATTGCGCACCACCACTTCCAGCGGGATGATCTCGGCCATCCGCACCAGTTGCTCACGCATGTTCAGCCGGCGCAGGAAATGCGTCGGCACCCCGATGTTGTTCAGCCCGGTCATGAAGAATTCGGACAGGCGGTTGTTCAACACCCCCTTGCCCTCGCTGCCGCCGGGGTTCACCGCCTCGGGCGTAGTGCCCTCATCCTTGAAGTACTGGATCAGCGTACCCGGTTCCGGGCCGTCATAGAGGATCTTGGTCTTGCCCTCATAGACTTTCTTGCGCCGTGCCATAGCCTCTCCGATACAAACGCGACAAAGGGCGCCCTCGGGCACCCTTTGATCCTTTCCCCAGCCCTTACAGCACGCGGCGCGGTGCCGCAAGGCGGCACGCTTGGCCTTGCAGCGCGGGCCAGAGAAGGGCATATGGGAAGAAACACCAGACCAGCAAGGGGCCCGACATGTCCACCTTTGACGATCGCGAACACGCCTTCGAAGCCAAATTCGCCCATGACGCCGAGATGCAGTTCAAGGCCGAGGCCCGCCGCAACAAACTGGTCGCGCTCTGGGCTGCCGGCATCTTGGGCAAATCCGAAGAGGCAACCGCCGCCTATGTCGCCGAAGTCATCGCCTCGGATTTCGAAGAGGCCGGGATCGAGGATGTAGTGCGCAAGGTCGCGGGCGATCTGGGCAGCAAATCCAGCGCCGATGAAGTGCGCGCCAAGATGGTCGAGTTGCTGCCCGTCGCCAAGGCACAACTGATGTCGGAAATCTGAAGCCGCGGGCGCGCCGGCCGACCGGGCCGCCCGGAGCCGCCCCCGCCAAAGGGGCGGCTTTTTGCTATCCGGCGCCCTGCGCCATATTCGATTTGCTTCCCGTCCCGGCCCGTGGCACCCCATGACCATGCGCCTCTTTTCCCAATCCACCAAGGAACCCGATCCGATGGACGCTCTTTCCAAGCTGCTTTCCGAACGCGACTGGCTGATGGCCGATGGAGCGACCGGAACCAATCTGTTCAACATGGGCCTTTCCTCGGGCGAACCGCCTGAGATGTGGAATGTCGAACAGCCCGACAATATCCGAAAACTCTATCGCGGCGCGGTCGAGGCCGGGTCGGATATCTTTCTGACCAATACCTTTGGCGGCAATGCCAGCCGCTTGAAGCTGCACAATGCCCAGTCTCAGGTGCATGAGCTGAACCGCATTGGCGCCAGCCTCGGCCGCGAGATCGCCGATGCCGCCGGCCGGCCAGTGGTCGTCGCGGGTTCAGTCGGCCCGACCGGCGAGATCTTTCAGCCGATGGGCAGCCTGACCCATGAACTCGCGGTCGAGATGTTCCACGAACAGGCCGAGGGGCTGAAGGCCGGCGGCGCCGATGTGCTGTGGATCGAGACCATCTCTGCCCCCGAGGAATACAAGGCCGCCGCCGAGGCCGCGCGCCTTGCCGGCATGGCCTGGTGCGGCACGATGAGCTTTGACACGGCCGGGCGGACGATGATGGGCGTGACCTCATCGGCTATGGTCGAAATGGTCGAGAAACTGGCCAATCCGCCCCTCGCGTTCGGTGCCAATTGCGGCGTCGGCGCCTCGGATCTGATGCGGACGGTGATGGGCTTTCTCTCGACCGGCACCGAACGCCCGGTGATCGCCAAGGGCAATGCCGGCATCCCGAAATATCATGACGGCCATATCCACTATGACGGCACCCCGGATCTGATGGCCGAATATGCCGTGCTGGCGCGCGACGCCGGGGTGCGGATCATCGGCGGTTGCTGCGGCCCGAGGCCCCAGCATCTGCGGGGCACGCCGGCGGCACCGGAAAACCGCCCCCCCGGGCCGCGCCCCCCCCCCCGCGC
>CALLZQ010000273.1 GCA_937858255.1 uncultured Tabrizicola sp. | reverse complement strand
CGCTGCCAGCCCGCCAGCCGATGCGCCTCGGTCAGCTTGGCGACCGCTTCGGGCGGGGCGAGATGGGCATAGCTATCGGTCCAGACCTCATGGTGCAGATACGCCAGCGTTGCGGCATCCTCTGGCACGGCGCGGCGCAGGTTAAGGGCGGTCATTTGCCGCGCTTGGGGGTGGGCGGCTGGCTGGCCTGATGCGCGGCCCAGAGGTCAGGGCGGCGCGCGGCGGTCAGCGCCTCGGCCTCGGCCCGGCGCCAGCGGGCGATTTCGGCGTGATTGCCAGAGAGCAATACGGGCGGGATCTCACGCCCCTCCCAGACCGGGGGGCGGGTGTATTGGGGGGGTTCCAGCAGGCCGTGGGAATGGCTTTCCTCGGTCAGGCTTTCGGCATTGCCGACCACGCCGGGCAACAGCCGCACCGTGGCATCGAGCAGGGCCTGCGCCGCGATCTCTCCGCCGGTCAGGACGAAATCGCCAAGGCTGACCTCTTCGATCGCCCAGTGGCCAGGGACCCCCTGATCCCCCCCCCCGACCCCCCCGCAAAGGAGCGCCCCCCCCGCGCAGGCCGAGAACCGCCGCGCCATCGCCTGATCAAAGCGCTGACCGCGCGGTGAGAGGTAAATCACAGGCCAGTCGGCCCGGGGCGCGCGCACGCCCGCCATCGCCTCGCGCAGCGCCGCATCGACCACATCGGCGCGCAGCACCATGCCGGCGCCGCCACCGGCGGGGGTGTCATCGACGTTGCGATGTTTGCCCATGCCAAAGGGGCGCAGGTCCACCGTCTCAAGCCGCCATTTGCCAAGATCCATGGCGCGCCCGGTCAGCGATTGCCCCAAGACGCCCGGAAATGCCTCGGGGAACAGCGTCACAACCCGCGCGACCCAGGCATCGCGCACAGCAGGCGCCCCGGCCATCAGATCACGCGGTTGCAAGCTCGGGCGGATGGTCAGCCGCCCGTGCGAGCGGGCGGAAGGCACGGTTGAGGGATTTGGCAGGTCATCATCACTGGACATGCCGCGGCTTTTACCGCCCGGCCCGACCCGGCGCAAAGGGATTCGCCGGCCAAGATCAGTCGCGGGCGCCGGTCTGTTCGAACTCGCGCAGCCGCTCGGCCAGCTTGCCCAACAGATCGCGCAGGGCCGGGGGCTGGCTGGCGTCGATGGTCTGTTCCACATCGCTGGCCATGGGGAAGGCCGCGGCCATCGTCGGGGTAAGGCGCAGCAGTTCCAGCCCGCGCGCCGCAAAGAGCTGCAACAGATCGGGCCGCAATCCCGCCGTCATGAAGGCCGTGACCGGGCCGCCCCGCACCTCGAGCCGGGGCGCAAGGGCCGGATCTGTCGCCCAGAGGATCAGCGCCTTGCGCAGGGCCAGACGCTCGGGTTCAATACTATCCAGCGCATCTTCCAGCAGCGACAGGCGGATCGTGCCCTCACGCCCGCGCAGGGCAGCATCCAGCGCCTCGGCGGTCAGGGCGGGGTCGGCATCCTCGGGCAGATCGAGCAGCGTCTCGACCATGACATCGCCCGGCCCCACGGTCAGCGGGCCATTGCTGCCCGGGCGTTCGATCTGGCGAATGGCATCGTCGATCAGATGCTCCATCGCCTCGCCCTTGCGCGGATCCCAGATCAGCCGCGACAGCGGCGTGGCCAGAAAAGACAGGCCAACCGGGATAAGGGGGGAGATATTCGGCACATAGCCCGCCACCCCGCCGATCCCCCGGCCCGCCGCAAACAGACCCACCACGATCAGCGCATTGACGGCGACCTGTGCGGCGGCGGCAACCACCGTCGCTCCCTTCCACGCGGCGGGGTCGCGCGGCCATTGCGCCGGGCGCATCACTACCAGCCAGAGCGCGAAAAGCGCGACAAACACCGGCACAGCATTCCAGCCCATGCCGGTCAGGCCCGCCAGCAGCGGCCCGAAATAAAGGAACGCCGTCGCCCCCATCAGCATACGCAATCGGTTCTGCATCACACCCCTGCCTTCTCACGCGGCGAAGATTGCCGGGCTTTGGCGGGGCTGTCCATCCTTTCGGATGCATGCCTGACCTAGTCGAGGCCCTCTGGCAGATCGGCAATCACCCTTTTGCGGGCAATATCCACCGTCGGCACAACCGCAAGCGTAAATGGCACCAGCAGGGGCTGACGCCGCCCCGGGGAATGCACCTCCAGCAGATCGCCGGCGCCGTGATTATGGATCGCCCGGATGATCCCAAGCCGCGCGCCGCCCGGATCATAGACCTCAAGACCGATCAGATCGGCATGATAGAATTCGTCATCGGGCAACCCCGGCAGACGGTCGCGGTCGGCATAAAGCATGGTGCCGCGCAGGGCATCGGCCTCTTCCTTGGTCTGCACACCCGAAAGCCGTGCGCCAAAGCCACCGGCAACCGGCCGGGTCAGACGGATCGTATAACTGCGGCTGCCGTCTTCGGTGAACAGCGGACCGTAATCGGCAATCGCCTCGGGGTCGGCGCAGAAGGATTTCAGGCGCACCTCACCCCGGACGCCAAAGGCCCCCGCAATCGAGCCGACACAAACCCGGTCGTCCTGTGACATCGCACCCCCGAAAATGATGGCGACCCCCAACAGAGGGGGTCGCAGGATCGGCAGGACCGAGGGATTATGCCTCGGCCGGGGCGGCGGCCTTGGCGGCCTTCTTGGCGGCGCGCTCGGCCATCTGCTTGCCGGGGACGGCCTGCTTGGGGTTGTTGCGGGTTTTCTTGGCCAGAACGCCAGCCGCTTCGAGGAAGCGGGTCACGCGGTCGGTCGGCTGGGCGCCGGTCGCCAGCAGTTCCTTGATCCGGTCGAGGTTCATCTTGACGCGGTTCTCGTCGTCCTTGGCGAGCATCGGGTTATAGGTGCCCAGCTTTTCCAAGAAGCGGCCGTCGCGCGGCATGCGCGAGTCGCACAGCACGATGGAATAGTGCGGGCGCTTTTTCGAGCCGCCACGGGCGAGACGGATTTTGGTTGCCATGTCAGATTCTCCTTTTGATGGCGGGTACCGGCATGGGGCCGGTTATTTCTGAAGTTTCTCGTGGTGCCTGATGACTTCGGAGATGATGAAGTTCAGGAATTTCTTGGCGAAGTCAGGATCGAGGTCGGCCTCTTTCGACAGCCATTCCAGCCGCTCGATCTGCCGTGCCTCACGCGTGGGGTCGCTGGGGGGCAGATCGTGTTCCGCCTTGAGCCGCCCCACCGCCTGCGTGTGTTTGAACCGCTCGGCCAGCGTATAGACGAGGATCGCATCCAGCCGGTCGATCGACTCGCGGTGGTGTTTCAAGAGTTCGGCGGCGCGGGCGGCGGTGTCGGTCATGGCGCGGTTCACTTCTTCTTCATCAGGCCCGACAGGCCCGACGGCAGGCTCATCCCGCGCGGCAGGCCCGGCATGCCGCCCATGCCGGCGGAACCGAGGCTGGCGCGCATGCCCTTGGCCGCAGCCTCAAGCTCGGCGGGCGACATTTTGGGCGGGGGCGGG
>CALLZQ010000272.1 GCA_937858255.1 uncultured Tabrizicola sp. | reverse complement strand
ACGGCGGCCTTATATCCCCGCCAGCCGCCCCTTGGCGGGGCGGGGGCGCGGCTTGCCTCGCCCCCCTGCCGCCTATGGGGTGCGCGCCGACGAAATCGCCGATAAAATCCGGGGCCCGCGCCCCGCTGCAAAGCCAAAGAGGACCGCCATGTTCGCAACCCCCGCCTTTGCCCAGGCCGCCGCAGGTGGCGGTGCCGCCGCATTCACCAGCTTTGTGCCGCTGATCCTGATCTTCGGGATCATGTATTTCCTGCTGATCCGCCCGCAGCAAAAGAAGATGAAAGAGCATAAGAACATGGTCGAGGCGCTGCGCCGGGGCGATCAGGTGGTGACGCAAGGCGGCATCATCGGCAAGGTCACGCATGTCAATGAGGACAATACCGTGGTGGTCGAGATCGCCGATGGCGTGAAGGTCAAGGTCATCAAGCAGACGATCGCCCAGGTCATGAACAAGACCGAACCGGCTGCTGCCTGAGGACGACTGCGATGAACCCCATGCCGCTGTGGAAGCGTATCCTTGTGCTGCTGATTTGCGCATGGGGGATCGTCGCCGCGATACCGAATCTGAACTACACCAAGGTCGAGCGGCATAACGATGCCGCCGCCGCCATCGAGGCGGCAGGTGGCACCGCAACGCCCGAACAGGCAGCGGATCTGGCGCTCTGGCCCGATTTTCTGCCCTCGAACCTGGTCAACCTCGGTCTCGATCTGCGCGGGGGCGCGCATCTTCTGGCCGAGGTGCAGGTCGAGGATGTCTACAAGGCGCGGATGGATGCGCTCTGGCCCGAGGTGCGCGACGCCCTTCGTGAGCTGCGCGATCAGGTGGGCAACGTCCGCCGCCAGCCCAGCCCCGAGGGCACGCTGCGGGTCGCCATCTCGAACCCGGCCGGGCTTACCGCGGCGCTGGAGGCGGTGAATGCGCTGGCCAGCCCGGTGGTCAGCCTGACCGGCGTCGGCCAGAACGATCTGGCTGTATCGGTCGAGGGTGAAGAGATTGTCATCCAGCTTTCCGATGCGGAAAAGACCGCGACGGACAGCCGCACGATCCAGCAGTCGCTGGAAATCATCCGCCGCCGGGTGGATGAGGTCGGCACGCGCGAGCCGACGATCCAGCGTCAGGGAGAGGATCGCATCCTGATCCAAGTACCGGGCATCGGCTCGGCCCCCGAACCGAAATCGCTGATCGGCACCACTGCGGAGCTGACCTTTAAC
>CALLZQ010000271.1 GCA_937858255.1 uncultured Tabrizicola sp. | reverse complement strand
GCCCATTGCCCGATGTTCGAGCGCGCCGGAAATCGAGAACAGCGCCAGCAATACCGCCCCTTCGAGGGGTGAGCCGACATAGGCCGCCGCCAGTGCCGCCGTGACCATCAAAAGATCAATGTCAAGCTGCCGCTCTTTGATCAGCGCGGTCAGCGCGGTTTTAGCGGGGGGCAAGGCGCCGGTCAGGTAGCTGACGACCAATGCCGCCGTTTCCACAGTGCCCGACCTGATCAGGTAGCGATCTGCCAGCGCCAGCAGCAACCCCAGGGTGGTGATCAGGGCAAACCCCAGTTCCAGCCGGCTGTCACCGTGATCATGATCGCCGTGGCCGCCAGAGTGATCGTGCATCTTGGTCCTTTCCGGGCGGTTGGCCCGATTGCCTTGCAACCCAACCGTGGCGCATCGCATTGCCTTGCTGATCACGGGTTGAATCGGTGGCCCCAGCATCCAGAGTAGCTGCCGACGTGCAAGGGCCTTGCACATAAGCAAATGCTGAGGTTCCCTTGGGCGAGGCCGGCGACATGCCGGAGAGCGGTTCCCTTTGGGCAAGAGTGTGCAACGATCATGCAAATGGCGGTCGAAGATCACGGCGCGGAAATTGAGGCATGGGCCGACAAACGCCTTCAGGCGCTTTGTGCCGCGGATGGCTGGCTGAATCTGACAGACCGGATCGAGGTGCCGCCAGGCCAGCATGAGGTGGGCACCGATCCGGCCTGCCCCATGCGGATCTCTGCCGGCCCCGCGCGGCTGGGAACTCTGGACCTTGCGCCCGATGGCACGGCAGCGCTGATCCGTGAGGGCACCCGGCTGGCCTTTGAGCCAGGGCCCGAGGTGCCGCCACGCCTAGTCATAGCCGGGCTGCTGCTGGAACTCATGACGGTCGAGACCACCCGCTATCTGCGGGTGCGCGATCTCTTGCACCCGCGCCGATCAAATCCCCCCCGGCTGCCGCGTTACCCGCTGTCGCCAGCTTGGCGTTTGCAGGGAGAGTGGCATGTCTTTGATCAGCCGAAACAAGCGGCGATCCAGCTTGTCGGTGGCGCCGGCAGCGAGGTCACGCTGACGCATGAGGCGCGGTTCTGGCATGACGGGCGGGCAGTGGCCCTGCTGGCAACCCATTGGAAGGCCGGTCTGCCAATGTTCGTCTTTCGTGATGCGACATCCGGGGCCGAGACCTATGGCGCCTCGCGCTTTCTGATCGGCGAACCACAGGGCGATCAGATCCTGCTCGACTTCAACAAAGCCTTCAGCCCGCCTTGCGCCTTTAGCGAACATGCGGTTTGCCCCCTGCCCCCGCGGCAGAATATCCTGCCCTTTGCCATTCGGGCGGGCGAGATGCTGCCTGAATGACCGGGGCGCGAAGGGCTGAAACGACAGGGCCCCGCCCCTGCGGGAACAACGCAAAGGAGCAGACATGACTGATCGGCTATCGCGGGCCATCGCCCTGATTGATGCGGCCAATCTGGCAGATCCCAAGGGCGAGGCGCTGGACTATGGCACCCGGATGAGCGGCGAGTTGGCCCGCCTCTTCCCCGATGCCTCAGAGGTCTTGCAGATTGCGGCGCGGGGACAACATGTCGAGCGCTGGCTGCTGCCCCGCAGCGATTTCCCTGAAGGCAAGGAGGGTTATCATGCCTGGCGCCGAGAGCAGGGCCGGAGACATGCGGAACGGGTCGGC
>CALLZQ010000270.1 GCA_937858255.1 uncultured Tabrizicola sp. | reverse complement strand
ACCCCCCAATTTCCCCGCGCGACAGGGCGGGAGGCCACGTAGGGGGCGCCAAGCCCGCCGGATTCCTCCGGGATGGTCACGCCCAAGAGCCCCATTTCACCCATTTCGCGGAATATCGCAGGGTCCGTGGCCTCTTCCCGATAGGCCGCAATCACCCGCGGCTGAAGGCGGTTTTCGGCATAGCTGCGGGCCGCGTCGCGCAGCATCCGCTCTTCCTCGCTAAGTTGGTCGTTCAGGCGGAAGGGATCTTCCCAATCGAAACGACCCAGATCGGGGGCATCCTTGGCCTTGAGCTTTGGGCGGTCCATGCGTGCGAACTCCTGTTCCCTATGGATGGGTTGGCGCAAGGCGCGCCGTGATGCTTGGCTTTTGCATGATAATACTGCATGAAGATAGCGATACTTTCTCAGATTTTCATGAGGAAAAATCATATGATGGGATCAAGGCGTCTACTGCCGGCGATGTCCGGGCTTTTGGCGCTAGAGGCGGTGGACCGGCTTGGCACCGCTTCGGCCGCGGCCGAAGAGCTTTCGCTGACCCAAGGGGCGGTCAGCCGGGCGTTGCAGGCCCTTGAGGCGCAGCTTGGCGCCGAACTCTTGATCCGCGAGCGCAAGCGTCTGCGGATCACCCCGGCAGGCCGGGATTATGCCGCACAGGCTCGCAGCAGCCTAGAAGGCTTGGCGCAGGCGGCGCTCAAGCTGCGCTCTAACCCCGAAGGCGGGAGCCTTTCGCTGGCCATGCTGCCTGCATTTGGCGTTCATTGGCTGGCGCCACGGCTGGCAGGGTTTTCGCGCAGCCATCCCGGCGTCACGGTCAACCTGTCAACCCGGCTGCGGCCTTTTGATTTGCGTGACAGCGGCTTTGACGCCGCGATCCATTTCGGTCGCCCGGATTGGCCGGGTGCGGAACATCTGTTTCTGATGGAAGAGGTGGTACTGCCAGTCTGTGCGCCGGGCCTGCTGAGGCAGCCGCTTGAATCGGCAGACGATCTTCTGACCTATCCGCATCTGCAACTCGAGAGCCGCCCCGGTGCCTGGCGACGGTATCTTGCAGCAAACGCCGTAAGTGGCAGACCACCGGGCGGTATGATGTTCGACCAGTTCGCGGCGATGACCCAGGCCGCGCTGCACGGTCTGGGTCTGGCGCTGCTGCCGTTGTTTCTGATCCGCGAGCATCTGACCGATGGCAGCCTGATCGCCGCCTGGAATGTCGAGGGAAGGGGGCTGGGCTGTTACTATCTGGTCTGGCCGAAAGATCTGCCTGACCGCGCGCCCCTGACTGCCTTTCGCACCTGGCTGGCGGGCGAGGCGCGCGACATCATTTCGTCAGGATCAGCTTCCCCTGTCGGGTAATGCGCAGCGAATAAATCATCCCGTTCAACAGGATGCGTGCCTCTCTCCCGCCCTCGGTCAGGGTCAGCGCCTCATGCAGCGGTACGGCGAGGGTCAATTCCGGGCGCGCGTTCATCGACGCCCCTCCAGTCGGTCGAGAAAATGTGACAGCGGATCGCCCGGCAGCAATCCTGCCAGCGACTGGCGCAAAATCTCGGTCAATTCGTCTCGTGGTGCCGGATGGGCCGGCAGGCTGGGGCGCTTTTGCATGATACCTCCATCAGCATCGGGAACAGGGTCATGGCTGGTCCCGGCATGGGGATGGCTGCAAAATAGTTGACTGAAAGAATCGGAATTGTAAAGTGGCAATCCCGATAACGAATGACAGATCGCAATTGCGTGTCCCCTGTTGATCCGGCGGGGGAACTGCTACATTTTGACCAGACAACCACGCAGAGGGCATGATCATGGCCGAACTCAAACCCAAACTGACCCCGCTTGATCCGGTGTGGACCCGGGTCTGCGATGAGGCAGAGGCGGCGATCCGCGAGGAACCGCTGCTGGGCGGTATGATCCATGCCTGCCTCTTGCACCATCAGACCATGGAACAGGCGCTGGCCTATCGCTTTTCCTTCAAGCTGGCGAATGGCGAGATGGGCGAACAAATCCTGCGTGAGATCGCCGATCAGGCCTATCGCAGCGAGCCAGAGCTGGGGGTGGCTGCACGGGCCGATCTGATGGCCTTTTATGACCGCGATCCGGCCTGCCACCGCTATTTGCAGCCCATCCTGTTCTTCAAGGGCTATCAGGCGATTCAGGCCTATCGTATCGGTCATTGGCTCTGGACCACCGGGCGCAAGGATCTGGCCTACTTCGTTCAGATGCGGGTGTCCGAGGTGTTCGGTGTCGATGTCCATCCCGGCGCGCGCGTCGGGCGCGGGATCATGATCGACCATGCCCATTCCATCGTCATCGGTGAGACGGCGGTGGTCGGCGACAATGTTTCCATGCTGCATTCGGTCACTTTGGGCGGCACCGGCAAAGAGGATGGCGACCGCCATCCCAAGATTGGTGACGGCGTGCTGATCGGGGCCGGGGCCAAGGTGCTGGGCAATATCCAT
>CALLZQ010000269.1 GCA_937858255.1 uncultured Tabrizicola sp. | reverse complement strand
ATTACCGGGTCTACCCCCCCTTTTGGAAGGCCGTGCGGGGCCGCGATCCGGGCGCGCCCGCGCCTGCGCCACAGCGTATGAAGGTGCCGGAGGTCTGGCCCGCCTCGGACAGGTTGGCCGACTGGCACATGGACGCGGCGATGCGCCGGGGGGCCGAGGTGGTCGCCCCGCATTTGACCTTGGGCGAGGGGGCCGCGCGGGACAGGCTGGACCGTTTCATGGATGGCCCCATCCGCGACTATTCCGCCCGGCGCGATTTTCCGGCGGTGGATGCGACCTCGGGCCTGTCAGAGAACCTCGCCTGGGGCGAGATCGGGCCGCGCCGGATCTGGCAGGCGGGCTGGCGCGCCTTTGAAGAGGGGGCGGCAGGCGCCGAGCATTTCCTGCGCGAGATTGTCTGGCGCGAATTTGCTTATCACCTGCTGCACCACAGCCCCGAGATCACCCATGCGAATTGGCGCCCCGAGTGGGATGGCTTTCCCTGGCGCGGTGAGGGGCCAGAGGTGGAACGCTGGCGCCGGGCGATGACCGGAGAGCCGTTCGTCGATGCCGGACTGCGTGAAATGTATGTGACGGGCCGGATGCACAACCGGGTGCGGATGGTGGTGGCCAGCTATCTGACCAAGCATCTTTTGATCCATTGGAAACTGGGCCTCGACTGGTTCGCCGATTGCCTTGTCGATTGGGATCCGGCGGCCAATGCGATGGGCTGGCAATGGGTGGCCGGCTCTGGCCCCGATGCCGCGCCGTTCTTTCGCATCTTCAATCCCGAGGGGCAGGCCGAAAAATTCGACCCCGAGGGGGCCTATCGCCGCCGATGGCTGGCCGAAGGGCGGGCGCGGCCTGATCCGCTGGCACTTGCTTACTTTCGCGCCGTGCCGCGCCGCTGGGGACTCGATCCGTCGCAGCCCTATCCCAAGCCACTGATAACCCTGTCCGAAGGGCGCAGCCGCGCCCTCGAGGCCTATGGAGGACGTCCCCAGTGAAAGACCTGCGCAGCGAAGAAACCATGACCCTGCCGGGTCTGACGGCCACACCCGTCTTGCCGGGCCTGACGACGACGGCACGCCTGCCGCGCTATTTCAACAGCGCGCTTGCGGTCGCGCGTCGCCTGGGTGAGGGACAGTTGCGCTTTATTCTGCCCGATGGCCAGCATTTTGCCGTCGAGGGCGCCCGCCCCGGGCCTGAGGCGACGCTGCATATCCACGACCCGGATCTGTTTGCCCGGCTGTTGCGCGAAGGAGAACTGGGTTTTTGCGATGCCTATCTGGAGGGGGGCTGGTCTACCCCTGATCTGCAAGGCTTTCTCGACCTGATCCAGCGCCCGGCCAACAATGCGGTCAATGACGGTTTCCCCGGGATGGGACTGCTGCGCGCGGCCGAGCGGCTGCGGTTCTGGCTGCAAGGCAATTCCCGCCGGCAGGCCCGGCGCAACATCCGCCATCACTACGACTTGGGCAATGATTTCTATGCGCTCTGGCTCGACCCGACGATGACCTATTCCAGCGCGCTTTTCGAGACTGGCAATGAGACCCTGGCCGAGGCGCAAGAGGCAAAATATGCCTCAATGCTGAATCGCAGCGGGCTGAAGCCGGGCGATCATGTGCTGGAAATCGGCTGCGGCTGGGGGGGCTTTGCCGAACATGCCGGACGCCGCGGGCTGCGCGTGACCGCCCTGACCATCTCACAGGCGCAGCATGATTTCGCCCATGACCGCATTGCCCGCGCCGGCCTGTCCCATCTGGTCGAAATTCGCTTGCAGGATTACCGCGATGTGCGTGGTGAATTTGACGGAATCGTCAGCATCGAGATGTTCGAAGCGGTGGGCGAGGCCTATTGGCCGGGCTATTTCGACACGCTGGCGGCGCGGCTGAAACCGGGGGCCAAGGCGACGCTGCAAATCATCACCGTCGCTGATCACCGCTGGAAAACCTATCGCCGCAGCGTCGATTTCATCCAGAAATACATCTTTCCGGGCGGCATGCTGCCCGCGCCTTTCCGTCTGCGCCAAGAGGCGGCAAGGGCCGGGTTGGAGGTGGTCGGCTCGCTGGAATTCGGGCAGGATTACAGCCGTACCCTGCGTCTGTGGTATGAGGCGTTTAACCGCCGCTGGCCCGAGATCGAGGCCATGGGTTTTGACGCGCGCTTTCGCCGGATGTGGAACTTTTACCTTGCCTCTTGCGCCGGCGCCTTTCGCGGCGGAAACTGCGATGTAACGCAATTTACCGTGATGCGGCCTGACTGACGGGCCCGCGCCCAGAGGTCAAAGGGAACAGGATGCCAACAGCCGCCAAGCTGATCGCCGCGATGATCTTTGCGATGGTGGCCTATCTGGCCGCCATGCAATACGCCCCCGTGATGCCCGAAGGCCGCCCGACCGGCCTTTTGGCCGAGGTTTCGGCCCTGATCGGTTTGCTGTGCGGCTGGTTTATCATGGGCGGCTTCCTGTCGCGGCCCCGCGGCCGGATCGAGGCGATGGGCACAGGGGTGCGGGTCTCTGTCACCATGGCCTTTGTGACGCTGATCGTGTTTTCAGTCGCCGAAATGCTGAAACGTGCCATTGACGGGCGCTACAAATCGCCGATGGAGGCGGTGCTGGATATCTTTGGCCGTGCGCTGTCCTTCGGGCAGCCGATCCTGACGCCGGGGGGTTTGGCGGCGCGGTTGCGCATTGGGCCGCCGCGCGGTGGAAGTAAGCCACAGCCCCAAGGCCCCGATGATGCAGAAATCCCCGTTCTTCCTTTGCGCCACGCTGCTGTACCCGCCCTTGGCCGAGGTTGTGCTGGGTCAGCCTTTGGACCGTCTGGCCCCGCAGCCGGCGCGGGTGCCGGGCTGGCGGTTGAGAGGGGGCGAGGGGCGGCCGATCCGTCTGGCCGAGGCAGAGGCCAGTATCGACGGGCTGGTTATCGACGCCGCGGCCTTGCCGGATCTGGGGGTGCGGCTGGCGCATTATGCGGGCTTTGCCGGGCTTGAGATGCAAGAGGTTCTGGCAGGGGCGGCGGGGGCGGTGCCGGGCCTAGTGCCGGCGATTGGCAACGCGGCCCCGGCCCGCGACCGGAACCTGCCCCTCCGGGCGGCCCGCGGCCGCGCCGGGCCGCGT
>CALLZQ010000268.1 GCA_937858255.1 uncultured Tabrizicola sp. | reverse complement strand
CCCGGCGCGACTGGTACGGGGGGCGATCCCGATCTGGCGATCCGGCGCCTTGTGGCGCGGCGGCTGCCCTTTCTCGGGCTGGCGCGGCCGCCGCAGTTTGACCTTGGCGCGGGCGAGGCCGTGCAAACCGACCTTGGCGCGCTGGAAAAGGTACTGTCCAATCTGCTCGACAACGTGGCCCGCCATGCGCCGGGCACGGTCCTTCGTCTGCACTCTCGGCTGTGTGAGGGGATGTTTCGTCTTGAACTGACCGATAGCGGCCCGGCGCGGGGGGCGGTGGCACAGGGGCAGGGCTTTGGTCTCGGGCTGGCGAGCTGTCGCCGGATCGCGGCGGCGGCAAACGGGCAGTTCGACTGGCAGACCGGCCCCTCGGGCTCTGTCGCGGTGTTGAGCCTGCCGGCCCGGCAAGCGGGCGAGGACGTGAAATGCGCGTCCTGATCGCCGAAGATAACGCCGCGCTGCGCCAAGGTCTGTCGGCCCTGCTGACGGCAGAGGGCTATCTTTGCCAGACCGCCGCCGATGGCATGACGGCGCGCGACCTGTTCGATGCCGCGCCCTTTCCTCTGGTGGTGCTGGATGTGGTGATGCCGGGGATGGACGGGTTGCGCCTGTGCCGGCATATCCGGGCGCGAGAGCCGGCGACGCAGATCCTGATCCTGAGCGCCCGGGGCGAGCCCTTTGACAAGGCGACAGGGCTGGAACTTGGTGCCGACGATTACATGGCGAAACCCTTTGATCCCGCCGAACTTTTGGCGCGTGTGGCCGCCATGGCGAGACGGGCCGGGCAGGCGCAGAATACCGAGGCGCCGTTTGCGATGGGCGATCTGCTGGTGGAACCGGCCCGGCTTTGCGCGCGCCGAGGCGGTGCCGAGATTGCCCTGACCCCGCGTGAAGTGGCGATCCTGCGCCTGCTCTATACCGAGGCCGGTCGCCCGGTCAGCCGGGACCGCCTGTTCGATGAATGCTGGGGGCGCGACTACTTTCCCAACAGCCGTGCACTTGATCAGTATATTTCGGCGCTGCGCCCCCGGATCGAGGCCGATCCCGCCGCCCCCGCCATCATCGGCACGGTGCGCGGTGTCGGCTATCGCTACAACCCTGCGCGCAAGGGCGATCTTACAAATT
Source organism: uncultured Tabrizicola sp. (assembly GCA_937858255.1). Lineage (GTDB taxonomy): Bacteria > Pseudomonadota > Alphaproteobacteria > Rhodobacterales > Rhodobacteraceae > Pseudotabrizicola. The sequence goes on along the minus strand of CALLZQ010000268.1, from coordinate 1,000 downwards.
CCTGACATCGGGCTGACCCAGGGCGGCGCCTGCCGCTTTAGCCTTGGGCATGACCTTCAGGAGAACCGTCATGATCCGATCTGTCGCGATTGCCACATTGATGTTCTTGTCCGCTGCGCCGCTGGCGGCGGATGATTATGGAATCCTGAACCCCGAAGAGGGCGGCATCTCGCGTCTGGCCGAAAATATTGCCGCGCATCCCGACCGGGTCGGCATCCTGTGCTGGATCGCCTATGAGGTGCAAAAGGGCGGCGGAGAGGATCACGTCGCCGCCGCGCAGGCGATGACGCTGTGCGCCGAGAGCGGCAACGCCCCGGCGATGATCCTTCTGGCCCATGCCTATGAGAATGGCTCGGGCGTGCCAAAGGATCAGGTCATGGCGACCGACTGGCTGCGCCGCGCCGCCGAAACCGGTTATTCGATGGGCGAGTATCACTACGCCGTCGCGCTGGCCAAGGGCATCGGCACCCCCGCCGATCCCGAGGCTGCACAGCAATGGATGCAGCGCGCCGCCGAACATGGGTCCGAGGATGCCGTGCTGGCCCTCGCCAGCGGCCTGACCAACTGATCTCCGAAATTTCGTTCTATCCCAAGAGGTTTTCATGCCCTGCGCCTGTCAGTTTCACCATCCCTCTGTGCCACTTCACACCAGCCGCCGCGATCTGCTGCGGGGCGCCGCCGCGACGGTTGCCCTGGGTCTGGGCGGGTTTGGCGCGGCCCCGCCCGCCCATGCTGGGACCGCCGGGGGCGCGGCCTTCGTCGCCGAGGTCGGGCGGCTGTTTCAGGCCGCGGGCGGTGCGGTACTGGGCCAGATCGCGCCTTTCACGCTGAGGCCCGATACCGCGCCATGGCAGAGCCGCCCGTTGGACCTGCGGGCAGGCCAGGCGGTCACGCTGTTGCTCTCGGGACGCTGGTATCTGGCCCGGGCGGCGGATCTATGGTTCGAGCCGGGTGTCGTGACGATGGCCCGTATCGGTGATGGCTCGATTTACAATCCGAT
>CALLZQ010000267.1 GCA_937858255.1 uncultured Tabrizicola sp. | reverse complement strand
CCCGGGCCCCTGCCGCCCCCGCCTCGGCGGCCCGCCACCCCGGCCCCGGCCCGCAGCCCCCGCCAGCCGCCCGATGGCGACCAGATGCGGCCCGCCCTCGGGCAGGGGCGCCGGCGCCGGATATCGCCAGGCCTCGATCCCGCAATGCACGACATAGATGCGCGGCCATGTCCGGGGCGAGGCCCAGCGGCAAAGCTGGCTGCGACCAAAGCTGGAAATAGCCACGGTGAACCGCGCCCTGTCGGCCTTCAATCCCAGCGACAGGGCGCGGGGGGCGTCGAATTCCTCGGGGCCATGGGCGGTAAAGGAATAGCCCGGTCCGCCCATCTCGGCGGCCAGCATGGCGACCGTGGCGCTGTTGGTGCCGAAATGGACATGGGCATGGGTCAGCCGCAGATCCTGACAGCGTCGGGCGAAATGCGCCGACTCGGCCAGATAGACCAGATGCCGCAGATAGCCGCCGGTGCCGGGCGTGCGCCCCCGGCCATTGCGCGCGCAGATCATGGCCAGCCGCAGCGCGGCCCATGCCTTTTGCGGGCGCCGCGCCATCCACCCAAAGGCCGAACCCGCAAGGCGCCCCATTCCCAGGGTCAGGATATGTTCCGTCCGGCTGTCCTCGGCGATATCTGCCGGGTCGACCAGCGCCCCGCGATCGGATCGCAACGCAAAGCGCTGCACCGTCCAGCCCATCCGCTCCAGCGCCTGAATCTCGCGCCGGATAAAGGTCTGTGACCCCCGGGGGTAAGTGTTCACGAGATAGGCGATCTTCAACAGCAAGCCCCGGCACGCGGCGATATGGTCGCCATCTGGGGGCAGGATCATGCCTTGTCGCCCCGGATGCAAGGGCTTTGCATGCCCTGCTGACAGGCCCCGGATCAATCTGTTTGCGTAAAAGGCGATGCGTAGTAGGCTTTGCAGGTGGAAATCTGTCGGGGGGCGGATGGAGGAACGCAGTCGCGGCGCCGCAATGCTGGGGATTGCCCTGTTGGGGCTGATCGGCGCGATCTGCCTTGCGCTGGCCGCTTGTCTGCTGGGCCTGCTGCCCTGGGTCTGGCCTGCCTATCTCTGCGGTGGCCTGTTGGGGGTAGCTGTGGGCACGCTATCTCTTTGGTTCCGTTTTGAGAATATCTGTGCCATTGTCGCCATATCGGAAACAGTAACGCCGGGGCATGAGGGCCCCCCGTTGGCCCCATCCGGCGATGACAGCCTGTGGGTCGGGGCGGGGGATCAGGGTTAATTCCTGTTCACCCTGCCGAATCATTCCGCCGCATCGCGGCGATCCGCGAAAACCTGTTGCAACTCTTGGTAGAAGTGGCAAAGCGGCGGCGCCTTCGGGGCGGTCATCAGGCATGATTAAGGCAGAAATTTGTTCGCCAAAACGGCAAAACCATCCGTTTGTATGTCGTCAAACATCCTGAATAACGGGTAAAATACGAAATTGGGGGCGCTTGATCCGAGTGCTAAAGATGACTTTCAATTGGCTGCCAGACATTGCCCTTTCGGGTGGTGTGACCAAAGCGCAGGCGCTTTGCCAGACAGAACGATTGTTGATGCAGCGGCGACCGGACATTCTGGGTGAGGGCGTCGCATGACCATCAGCTTTCCGGAACTCCCGACGCGGGCGGTGACGCCGGTGGCGCGCAGGGCCGCTTTTGCCACGGCACCCTTGACCTCGCGTCAGCGGCCTTTTGGGCTGTACCGTCATGTCCTGAAGCGGGCCATCGACATTGCGGCGGTGGTTCTGGCGGCGCCGGTCATCGTGCCGGTCGTGGGGGCCTTGGCGATCGCGGTGGCGCGTGACGGTGGCAGCCCGTTCTACACGCAAGAGCGTGTGGGCAAGGACGGCCGTATTTTCCGCATGTGGAAGCTGCGCTCGATGGTGCGCGATGCTGATGCGCAGATGCGGCATCTGCTGGCGACCGACCCGCTGGCCAAGGCGGAATGGGATGCGACGCAGAAATTGCGCAACGATCCCCGGATCACACCGCTGGGTCAGTTCCTGCGCCGGTCATCGCTGGATGAGATCCCGCAGCTCTGGAATGTGCTGATCGGAGATATGAGCCTGGTCGGGCCGCGCCCGATGATGGTGAACCAGCAGATGCTGTATCCGGGAACCGCCTATTATCTGGTCCGTCCGGGTATCACCGGTTATTGGCAGACGGCAGGCCGGAACCGCACCACCTTTCAGGCGCGGGCGGAATATGACACGATCTATGAAGAGGCCGTGGCCTTCTCGACCGATATGCGGCTGTTGGCCCGCACGGTTCGTGTGGTGCTGCACGGCACCGGGTACTGAACCGGGCGCCCCACAGCGGGGCGCCTTGCATCTGAAAAAAAGGCCCGCCATCGAACAGGATGGCGGGCCTTTGACTTTTGCGGGTTCGGACCGCTGCCGGGCGCGATCAGGCCACCAGCACCAGCATCCCGACCAGCATCGCCGCCCCGCCAAGGATCAGCGCATTGCCGGCCATCCCTTGATTGCGAAGCCGTGCGGCCTCGCTCTCGATCAGGCTGCGCAGGACAGAGCGGCCCCGCGCCACGCGGGCGCGCGACGGCACCTCGGGGATGGCGACGATGGGGCGGATGTTCAGCTCGCGCTGCAATTGCGAGGAAGAG
>CALLZQ010000266.1 GCA_937858255.1 uncultured Tabrizicola sp. | reverse complement strand
GCCGATTTTCGTCCGGGGGCGCCGGCCCGCAGTGGCGTGGTAAAAGAAGCGGTGGCCGTGGCCATCGACGGCTGGCGCGACATTGGGCATGCCAAGGCGGTGGTCGCCGGGCAGAAACTGCTCGCCGATCACCGGGCAAACCGGCTGGACGTGGATGTGCGGCTGAATCCGGGGCCGCGCCTGCGCTTTGGCCCTGTGGCCATCGAGGGAAATGAGCGGACCCGCACCAACCGGGTGCGCAGGATTGCCGGTCTGCCCGAGGGAGAGGTCTTTGACCCCGCCGAGGTCGAACGTGCGGCAAGCCGGTTGCGGCGGACCGGGGCCTTCCGTTCTGTCACGATTACCGAGGATAAGACAGTGACGGCGCCCGACCTTCTGGGCATGACCATCGCGGTGGTGCCGGAAAAGCCGCGGCGGCTGTCCTTTGGCGCCGAGATCTCCAGCCTCGACGGGCTTGATCTCTCGGCATCATGGATGCATCGCAACCTTTTTGGCGGCGCCGAAAAACTGGTGGTCGAGGGCGAGGTCAGCCAGATCGGCGCCCAGGATAACGGCACCGATTACCGCCTGTCACTGGCGATTGACCGCCCGGCGACCCTGACGCCCGATACGACGGCGCGGATCAGAGCCGAAGTCGAGCATGTCGATGAAGGCTATCTGGTTGCCGACGGTTTCGAGGCGGGGCTAGGCTTTACCCATGTGTTCAGCGATACGCTGACCGGGCGGATCGACCTGACCTATGATTTTATCGACGGCACACTGTTTGCCGACAATGGTGCCAATCTGGGCGATTTCCGCTATCGCGCCCTGACGCTGCCCATCGGCCTGACCTGGGACCGGCGGGACAATAAGACCGATGCCAAGTCAGGCTATTACCTCGATGCCGAGCTCAAGCCGTTCTACGGTTTCGGCACGACCGGTTCGGGGATGCGGGCCTTTGGCGATCTGCGGGGCTATTACGGGTTTGGCGCGGAAAAACGGTGTGCGCTGGCGGGGCGGGTGCAGGGGGG
>CALLZQ010000265.1 GCA_937858255.1 uncultured Tabrizicola sp. | reverse complement strand
GATGGTAAAGGATCAGATTGCGCAACAGCGCATGGCCCTCGCCCCGGAACTCCAACCGTTCCAGCGCCGATTCAAAGGCCGGGATCAGCGACGGGTGATGGATGCAGCCGGCAAGGATCACCGCCTCGCGCAGCGCATCCTGCGCGGCCTCGGGCGCGGCGGCGAGGAGGCTTTGCTTGGTCGAGGACAGCGGCGCAACGGGCTGAGGCGGCGCGCCAAAGCGGCCCCGGCCAGCGAACCCCGGGCGCGGGGTATAGCTTCGCCCGCCAGCGGGTGCATCGCCCCGGGGGCGGCGGCCAAACAACTCGGCCCTGAGGGCGCGGATGTCCTCGCCGTAATGCGCCTTGATCGAGGGGTCAGCGATCCGCGCCAGCGCTGCGCGCAGGGATTTGTCCAGCGCCGCCTTGCGTTCGGGGCTGTCGAAAACCTGCCCTTCGATCGCGCGCTGCCACAGCAGGCGCACCATCGGCTGCGCCTCATCCAGCACCTTTTGCATGGCGCCGGGGCCTTGCTGGCGGATCAGATCGTCGGGGTCGAGGCCGCCGGGCAGCACGGCAAAGCGCAGACCCTTGCCCGCCTCTAACAGCGGCAGGGCAAGGGCGATCACGCGCAGCGCGGCGCGGGTCCCCCCCGCATCGCCGTCAAGCGCGATTACCGGCTCATCCGCGATCCGCCAGAGGAGGCGCAACTGATCCTCGGTCACAGCGGTGCCGAGGGGCGCGACGGCGGCGCGGAACCCCGCCTCGGATAGGGCGATGACATCCATATAGCCCTCGGCCACGATCAGCCGCTGCCCCTTGCCCGCCGCCTCACGCGCGGGGGCCTGATTGAACAGGTTGCGGCCCTTGTCGAAAAGCTCGGTCTCGGGCCCGTTCAGATATTTGGCATTGTCCTTGGGGTCCATCGCCCGGCCGCCAAAGGAAATCGCCCGGCCCCGGCCATCGCGGATCGGAAACATGATCCGGTTGCGAAAGCGGTCATAGATCTCGCCGCCCTTGTCGCGCCGGGCGCACAGGCCGGTCTCGACCAGCAGATCCTCGGCAATGCCCTTTTGCTTCATCGCATGATGCAGCCCGTGCCAGCCATCGGGGGCAAAGCCGATTTCCCAGCGGTCCTGCGCCGCAGGATCAAGGCCGCGCCGCGCCAGATAGGCTCGCGCCTCGGCGGCGGCCAAGGTTTTCAGTTGCAGGCGCATCCATTTGACCGCCTCTTCCATCACCTCGGTCAACTGACTGCGCCGATCCTGCC
>CALLZQ010000264.1 GCA_937858255.1 uncultured Tabrizicola sp. | reverse complement strand
CCACCGCCCCGGCAAAGCGATCCTCTGCCGTATCGGCCCAGACGATCCGCAGGCTGGGCAGGGGGCGCAGCACCTCGACAATCGCGCGACCCACATGGCCGGCGCCCCAAACCCAGATCTCCCGCATGGGGGAGGAGAGCGGCTCGATCAGCCAGCCCTGCACCGCCTCAAAAACCAAGGGCCGCGCCCCGTTCCGCGCCGCCCGCAGCCGGTTGGCCACCTTCAAGGGCATCTCGGTCGGCCCGCCCGGCATCGCCCGCACCACCGGCCCATCGACCGAGGCCAGTCGCACCGCATCCCAAACCTCGGTCAGCAGCGTCACCGCCCCGCCGCAGCACTGCCCGATATCCGGCCCCAGCGAGACCCTGTCCAGCCGATCCCCCTCCGCCAATGCCTGCCGCGCCCGCTCTGCGGCCTGCAATTCCAGCGCGCCGCCGCCAATCGTCCCCGACTGCCCCCCGTGCCAGACGAGGAATGATGTCCCCGCCTCACGCGGGGTAGAGCCAAGGGCCGAGACAACCACCACCCGCGCCACCCGTCCATGGGTGGCAGTGGCGTCAGACGGGGCCCCGCGGTCAAGCCTCACCCCCGCCCCCCCGCCCGCGCCACGGCAGCCAGATCCGCCTCGGCTGTCGCAGGCGCCCGCAGATCGGGATAGTGCGGGCCGCAAGCCGCCACCGCATCCGACAGCGCCATAAAGGCCGAGATCCCCAGCATGAACGGCGGCTCGCCCACTGCCTTGGACTTGCCCACCGTATCTTCCCGATTGGGCCTGCCCCAAAGCGCGACGTTGAACACCGGCGGGCGGTCCGAACAGGCCGGGATCTTGTAGGTCGAGGGCGCATGGGTCGTCAGCCGCCCCTTGCGGTCCCAGACCAGTTCCTCGGTGGTCAGCCACCCCGCACCCTGCACATAGGCGCCCTCAATCTGGCCGATGTCGAGGGCCGGGTTCAGCGAGGTGCCGGTATCATGCAGCAAATCCGCCCGCAAAATCCGGTTCTCCCCGGTCAGCCGGTCGATCACCACCTCGGTCACCGCCGCGCCATAGGCGAAATAGAGGAAAGGCCGCCCCCGACCCGCCTTGCGGTCCCATTGCAGCTTGGGCGTCGCATAGAACCCGGTCGAGGACAGCGACACCCGCGCCTCATAAGCCCATTGCGCCACCTTGGCAAAGGCATAGGCCTCACCCGCCACCCGCACCATTCCGCCCTCGAACCGCACCGCCCCCGGCGCCACCTGATGCTTGCCGGCGATGATCGCCGCCATCCGGTCGCGAATGGTCTCACAAGCGGCCCGCGCCGCCATCCCGTTCAGATCAGACCCGGAAGAGGCCGCCGTGGCACTGGTATTCGGCACCTTTCCCGTGTCGGTGGCCGTGATCTTCACCGCCCCCGCCTCGACGCAAAAGACCCCCGCCGCCCCCTGCGCCCCCTTCTGGAACAGCCCCTGCCCCATCTCGGTCCCGCCATGGTTCAGATGGATCGACCCATCCTGATAGACATGGACCAGCGCCCCCGCCTGATTAAGGTGCGTCAGCGTAAACGAAATCCCGAATTTGACCGGCGTCAGCGCAATCCCGCGCTTCAGAACCGCATTCCCCCGGTTCCAGTCCGCAATTGCCGCCCGCCGCGCCCCGTAATCTGACCGCCCCACCAGATCGGCCACCAGCTCCTGACCGATGAAATCCTCGACCTCCATGAAGTAAGGGGTCGTCTGCCCCCCCATTTTCTGTCTGAAAATATCCTCGGGGGTGAGGGTTTTTGCCAAAGGCAAAAGACCCGAGGGGGGCAAAGCCCCCTCTGCCTTTGCCGCCGCCGCACCATCGGCCGGGGCATAGAAATTCGCCCATCGCACCGTCAGAGGATCACGGCCCAAGGCATGGGCGATGTGATCCATCACCCGCTCGATCCCGATCATCCCCTGCGGCCCACCGAAACCGCGATAGGCCGTCGCGCTCTGGGTATTGGTCTTCAGCCGGTGGCTCTCGATGCGAATATCGGGCAGATGATAGCAATTATCGGCATGCAGCATCGCCCGGTCAGCCACCGGCAACGACAGATCCTGCGACCAGCCGCAGCGGAACAGATGGGTGAATTCCAGCCCCTGAACCCGCCCCTGATCGTCAAAACCGACACGATAAAGGATGCGCAGGTCATGCCGTTTGCCGG
>CALLZQ010000263.1 GCA_937858255.1 uncultured Tabrizicola sp. | reverse complement strand
TTTTCAAGGGGCGCCCCCTCGGGTGTAAAACCGCGGGCGCGCGCGCTTGGCTATGCCCATGCCGGGGTTGACCCCAAGGTGATGGGGATCGGTCCGGTTCCGGCGGTGCGTAATCTTTGCGCCAAGCTGGGGATGAAGCCGACCGATTTCGACATCGTCGAATCGAATGAGGCCTTTGCCGCTCAGGCGATTGCGGTGAACCGCGAACTGGGGCTCGATCCCGCCCGGGTGAACCCGAATGGCGGGGCGATTGCACTGGGCCATCCCATCGGCGCGACCGGTGCCATCCTGACGGTCAAGGCGATGTATGAGCTGGAGCGGACCGGCGGCAAGACGGCGCTGATCACCATGTGCATCGGCGGCGGTCAGGGCATCGCCCTGGCCATCGAACGGGTCTGATCATCAATGGCGGCTGCGCCCTAGCGCAGCCGCACATGCGCCCGCGCCGATTGGCCTGCGGCGTCAATGCCCGAGAGGGTGACGAAACCCCGGCCGTTCAGCGTCAGCATCACGCTTCGCCCGCGCTCGGCCACCGCCAGCGGCACCCCATCCGCCAGCCAGGTATAGGGGCCGCGCCCGCCCTGCACCTTGGCCAAGAGACCACCCGACAGCAATTCGACCTCGGCCCCATCCGGCGGGAAGGCAATTGAGGGCGCATTCTGCCCCGGCCCAAGCGCCGCCGCGCGGGATTTGAATCGCTGCAACGGCGCGGGAAGCTCTGCGTTCGAGACCAGCAAGGTAGCCGGAGGGGCAGGGGGCAAAGGTTCCAGCCTGCGTTTCAGCCGGTTAAAGGCCTGAAACAGCACCGGCGCCGCCACATCGGCGCCAAAGGCCCCGGGAACCGGTGTGCCATCGGGCCGCCCCATCCAGACCCCGATGACATGCCGACCGTCAAAGCCGATAGCCCAGGCATCGCGATGGCCATAGCTGGTGCCGGTCTTGTAGGCGAGGTGATTGCGTGGCGCGCCCGGCGGCGGGGCAAGCCCGGCCAGAATATCGGCGATCTCCCAGGCGGCGACGGCGCTGACCAGCCGCTGCCCTTCTTGCCGCGGGCCGTCAAGGCGGTGCCCCAGTGGCAGGGCAACGCCGCCCCGCGCCAGCGCGGCATAGAGCTGTACCATATCTTCCAGGCTAACGCCGATCCCGCCAAGGCCGACGGCAAGGCCGGGCTGATCGCCCGGCACCACCCCCTGAACGCCCGCCTTGTCCAGCGCGGCCAGCAGTTTGGCCGGGCCAAGCGCGTCGAGGAGTTGCACGGCCGGCAAGTTCAGCGAGAGTTGCAACGCCTCTCGCAGGCGGATCGTGCCGCGAAAGACCCGGTCGAAATTCTGCGGAGCGTAGCCGGCGAAATTCATCGGGCGGTCGTCGATCATGGTTTCTGGGTGGCCCAGCCCCTGATCGAAGGCCAGCCCGTAAATCAGCGGTTTCAGTGTCGATCCCGGGCTACGAAGGGCCTGGGTCATATCGACAAAACCCTGTCGCTGATCGGCTTGAAACGCCGCTGACCCGACGCTGGCAAGGGTCTCACCCGATTTGTGGTCGGCCACGACCAGCGCGACCTGCATTCTTTCGCCCTGCCCGGCGATCACTTCTTGCGCCAAGCCCTCAAGCGATTTCTGTAACCCGGCCCGCAGGGTCAGACGGTGTTCCCGGGTTGCCGGCGCCTCGGCAATCGCACGGTCAGACAGATGCGGGGCAAGAGCGGGGAAGGCGCGCCTTTCATGCGGGACGACCTCGGTCTGGGCCGCTGTGGCCTGATCCGGCGGCAAGATGCCATCGCGCACCGCCCGCGCCAGCACACGCGCCCTTGCATCGACCGCCTTGCCATGGGCGCGGTCGGGCCTGCGGCTCTCTGGCGCCTGCGGAATGGCGACCAGCAGCGCGGCCTCGGCAGGTGTCAGGCGCCGGGGTTCCTTGCCGAAATAGGCGAGGGACGCGGCGCGC
>CALLZQ010000262.1 GCA_937858255.1 uncultured Tabrizicola sp. | reverse complement strand
ATCTGATATTCTTTGTCGGTCAGGGTCAGGGCCGGGGCGACAGTGATCGAGTCGCCGGTATGGACGCCCATCGGATCGACGTTCTCGATGGAACAGACGATGATGGCATTATCCGCTTTGTCGCGGACAACCTCCATCTCATATTCTTTCCAGCCCAGCAGCGATTCATCGACGAGGATCTGGGCCACGGGCGAGGCATCGAGGCCCGAGCGGCAGATCGCCTCATAATCATCGCGGTTATAGGCCACACCGCCGCCGGTGCCGCCAAGGGTAAAGGCGGGGCGGATGATGGCCGGCAGGCCGACATATTCCAGCGCCTCAATCGCCTGACGGACGCCGGCGTTGATATCGTATTTGCCATTGTCCTTTTTCGGGGCGGCGATGATCGTGGCCTTGGGGTTTTCCAGACCGATGCGATCCATCGCCTCGCGGAACAACTTGCGATCTTCTGCCATTTCGATGGCTTCGCGCTTGGCGCCGATCAGCTCGACATTGTACTTTTCCAACACGCCCATATCGGCCAGCGCCAGCGAGGTGTTCAGGCCGGTTTGCCCGCCCATCGTGGGCAGCAGCGCATCAGGACGCTCTTTTTCGATGATCTTGGCGACCACTTCGGGGGTGATCGGCTCGATATAGGTGGCATCGGCCAGCCCCGGATCGGTCATGATCGTCGCGGGGTTCGAGTTCACGAGGATGACCCGGTATCCCTCTTCGCGCAGGGCCTTGCAGGCCTGTGCGCCTGAATAGTCGAATTCGCAGGCCTGCCCGATGACGATGGGCCCCGCGCCGATGATCATGATGGATTTGATATCGGTTCTCTTGGGCATGGTCGTCTCCCGCATGGCTGAACCCGCGCCTTTTGGGTGCGGGTCTGGATTCGTCGCTTACGCAAATTGACGGGGGTTTAAGAGGATCGGCAGGGCGGCGCAACCCTTCATGGATCGGTCGGAAGCGATCTGTTCGGCCTGCGTGCTGCATGCTAGACCCGGCCGCAGTGAAAGGGACGGCGCATATGATCATCCTCGAGCATGGACCGGGCGGAAAGGCGGTGCTGTTCCAGCGCCCCGTCGCGGTTTTTCCCGCGTGGGAGCCGCAAGAGGTGATGCCGGCACTGGCCGAGGCCGAGGCAGCGCGGTCGCGTGGTCTGTGGGTCGCCGGGGTTATCGGTTATGAGGCCGGCTATGCCCTAGAGCCGCGTCTTGCGCCCCTGATGCCTGGGACCCGGCGCGAGCCGCTGGTGGCGCTGGCGGCCTTTGCGGCGCCCGAGGATGCGGGGGAAATGCTGGCGCGTGCCTCAGATGAGGGGCGTGGGGCGGAACTGGATGCCCTGACCCCTGCAATCACCCGGCAGGACTATGCGGCGGCCTTTTCCCGGGTAAAGGCCTATATCGCGGCGGGGGGTTGTTATGAAATTTAACTGACCTTTCCGCTGACCTCGCGCCTCTTGGGGGCGACGCCCCTTGGCCTTTTCGGTGCGCTGCGGGCCGGGCATCCGGTCGGCTATGGCGGCTTTGTCGATATCGGCGTGGGGCCTGCCGTGGTCTCACGTTCGCCCGAGCTGTTTTTCCGCGTGACCGGCGAGATCATCGAAAGCCGCCCGATGAAGGGCACAGCCCCGCGCGCCGATGATCCGGTCGAGGATGCGATGCTGCGGGCAGAGTTGCGGGCCAGTGACAAGGTACGGGCCGAGAACCTGATGATCGTTGACCTGTTGCGCAATGACATCGCCCGGATGAGTGCGTTGGGTTCAGTCAAGGTGCCGGAACTTTTTGCCGTCGAGAGCTTTGCCACCGTGCATCAGATGTCCAGCCGGGTGCAGGGTCGGCTTTTGGCCGGGGCGGATTTGCCGGGGGTGATGGCGGCGCTGTTTCCCTGTGGTTCGGTCACTGGCGCCCCCAAAATCCGCGCGATGGAGATTATCCGCGAGGTTGAGCCGCATCCGCGCGGCGCCTATTGCGGCGCGGTGGGCTGGGCCGCGCCGCAGGGGGGCGATCAATGCTGGAATGTCGCCATCCGCACCCTGCGGCTGTTCGGCGATGAGGTGCTGCTGAATGTCGGTGGCGGGGTGGTACAGGATTCGACCGAAGCGGGCGAATGGGAGGAGGCGCTGTGGAAAGCGCGCTACGCCGAGCGTCTGGTACGCCGGGGCTGAAGCTGATCGAGACGATGCTGTGGGATGGTGGCCGCGTTCCGCGCTGGCCGCTGCATCTGGCACGGCTGTGCGACGGCGCGGCGGCGCTTGGCTGGCAGGCACCGGTGGCTGTGGCCGAGGCAGCGCTGCGGGCCTTGCCGCCATCGGCGCCGGCACGGCTGCGTCTGACGCTGGATGCGGCGGGTGAGGCGGTGATCGAGACCGCCCCCCTGCCGCCGGTCAGGCCCGCGTGGCGGCTGGGGCTGGCCGAGGCGCGGCTTTGGTCAGGCGATCCTTGGTTGCGGATCAAATCCACCCGGCGCGAGACCTATGACCGCGCCCGCGCCTCGCTGCCCGCCGGGCTGGATGAGTTGCTGTTTCTGAACGAGCGGGATGAAGTTTGTGAGGGCTCCATCACCACGCTGTTTTTTGATCGCGGCCAGGGGCTGAGGACGCCGCCGCTGACCTCTGGCCTGCTGCCGGGGGTGTTGCGGGCAGAACTGGCCGTGCCGGAAGAGGTACTGCTGGCACGCGATCTGCCGCGCGTGCAACTCTGGGTCGGCAATGCGCTGCGCGGGTTGATCCCGGCCAGTTGGGTAGGGGCGGACCCCGTGCCCTGAACCGCAGAGGCGGCCTGGGGGGGGGGCCCCCCCCGCCCACCCGCCGCACGGCAAGGCCGCTTGGCGCCGGGGATGACAACAAGGTCGTGATTGGCAATCGCTGCCGATTGCGGCAAGGATGCCGCCATGCAGACGTTTCTTTTGACCGCGCTTGCGATGACCGCCTTTGCCGCCAATTCGGTGCTGAACCGGATGGGGGTCGGGGCAGGGCTGATCGACCCTGTCAGCTTTGCCGTGGTCCGCCTGCTGGCGGGGGCGGCGATGCTGGGGGTGCTTGTGGCGGGCCGGGCGCTGACCGGGCAGGGGGCATTCTGGGCGGGCTGGGGCGGTCGCGGGGCTGGGGTCTCGGGGTTGCTGATCTATCTTTTCGGCTTTTCGGTGGCCTATCGCTCGCTTGATGCCGGTGTCGGGGCGCTGATCCTGTTTGGCGCGGTGCAGGTGACGATGTTCGCCGGTGCCGTCCTGTCGCGTGAGACGGTGCCGCCCCGGCGCTGGCTGGGCGCGGGTCTGGCCTTTGCCGGGCTGGTGGTGCTGATGGCACCGGGCAGCACGGCGGTGCCGGCGCCACAGGCGGGTCTGGCGATGGCCATTGCCGGTATCGGCTGGGGCCTCTATTCGCTGGCCGGTCGCCGTGCCGGGGATGCGCTGGGGGCGACGGCGTGGAATTTCCTGCTGGCGGTGCCGGTGGCGCTGGCGCTGGTGCTGGCCCTTCCGGTCAGTCCCGAGGCGATGCCGCCCGCGCCGGCGGGGCTGGCGCTGGCGCTCCTGTCGGGGGCGATCACCTCGGGGCTTGGCTATGCGCTGTGGTACGCGCTGGTGCCACGCCTTGGCGCGGCGCGGGCCGGGGTGGCGCAACTGACCGTGCCGCTGATCGCGGCTGCCGGCGGTGCCCTGCTGATCGGCGAGGGCGTGGGCCTGCGTTTTGCGCTGGCGGCGGCGCTGGTCCTGGGCGGTGTGGCGCTGGCCAGCCTTCAGAGCGGCTTTTTCAGTCGGAAAATCCGGTGACTCAGGCCGTTTTCCTCGGTCTCGCGGATAACACCGGTGGGGGCAAAGCCCATGCGCGCCCAAAAGGCGCGGCCGCCAAGGTTCTTTTCCAGCACCGCAAGATAGAGGGCCGGGCAGCCCCGCGCCCGGACGATCCCCGCGACATGGGCCAGAAAGCGCGCGCCATTCCCGGCTGACCGCGCCTGCGGCGCCAGAATCATCAGCCCCAGATAGGCGTCCCCCGCCGAGGGCCAGCCAAAGGACAATTCGGCCACGCCGCTGAGGCGCCCGTCAAGGTAAAGCCCCAGCCGCAGCGACTCTGCCGGATCGCAATTGGGCGGGGCGCCCTCGAACACATCGTCCAGTTCTTCCTGGGCGGGCGGGCGCCCCTTCCACAGGTGATAGTAATCCTGCGCCTCGCTCAGCAAGACCGCGACATCGGCCCTGTCAGCAACCGGATCGAGGGGGCGAATCTGCACGGCCTCAGCCCTCGGTGGCGGGGGGCATGATATTGCGGAAATCGAGATCGCGGACCGAAATCGCCCCCGAGATGATGATACCCGCCAGCACGGCCCAGATCACGGTCGCGATCGCCGTGGTGATCCAGGCCTTGCGGCTGATGTTTTCCTGATGCGGGGCGCCGCTTGGCGTGCCCGGCACGATCTCACCGGCCTCTCCCTGCGTGCGCAGCCGCAGTGGCAGGACGATAAAAAAGGTCATGAACCACGTCACGGCATAAAGGACGAGGGCGGCAGTGATCGTCATACCTGTTCAAGCTCCACAAGGCAGCCGTTGAAATCCTTGGGGTGCAGGAACAGCACAGGCTTGCCATGGGCGCCGATCTTGGGCTCACCCGACCCCAGCACACGCGCGCCCGAGGCTTTCAGATGATCGCGGGCGGCAAGAATATCCTCGACCTCATAGCAGATGTGGTGAATGCCGCCCGAGGGGTTCTTATCCAGAAACCCCTGAATCGGAGAGTTTTCGCCCAAGGGGTAAAGCAGTTCGATCTTGGTATTGGGCAGTTCGATGAAGATGACGGTCACGCCGTGATCGGGTTCATCCTGCGGTGCGCCGACCTTGGCACCCAATGTGCCGCGATATTGTTCGGCAGCGGCGGTCAAGTCGGGAACGGCGATGGCGACGTGGTTCAGGCGTCCGATCATGGTCTGGTCTCTCCGTGCAAGCTCTGTCGGGGTTATGGTCATCGCCGGGCGCCGCGACAAGGGGCAGGCTGCCGCAGTCTGGCGGGATTCACCCGGTGTTAGCAATTTATGGCGTTGACTGGTGGGGCCTC
>CALLZQ010000261.1 GCA_937858255.1 uncultured Tabrizicola sp. | reverse complement strand
CAACCGTTCGGTCGCAGAAGACCCGATGCTGTCGGGCTGCCAGATCCACCGCTTCCTTGTGCTGCACAAGGAGCTCGACGCCGATGATGGCGAACTGACCCGGACCCGCAAGGTGCGCCGCAACATCATCGCCGAGAAATATGCCGATCTGATCACCGCCCTTTATGACGGATCGCAAACGATCTCGACCCAGACCGAAGTCACCTATGAGGACGGGCGCAAGGGCCATATCCGCGCCACGCTGACACTGGCCGATGCCGCCGTGCAGCCCGTTCCGGCACGGAGGGCCGCCGCATGACCGCGCAAACCCCGGCAGGGGCCTATACTACCGCCGACGGGCGCCAGATCGGCGGCGTGGTGCTGGAGATGAAGAACATCACCCTGCGGTTCGGCGGGGTGAAGGCGATCACCGACATCAGCTTTGACATCCGCGAGGGCGAGATCCGCTCGATCATCGGGCCGAATGGCGCCGGCAAATCCTCGATGCTGAACGTGATCTCGGGCTTTTACGTCCCGCAAGAGGGCGAGGTCTGGTACAAGGGCGCCCGCCGCGCCCCGATGAAACCCTATGAGGTGGCGCGTCAGGGCATTGCCCGCACCTTTCAGAACATCGCGCTGTTTGATGGCATGTCAGTGCTGGACAACATCATGACCGGACGGCTGACCCTGATGAAGACCGGGCTAGCGGCGCAGGCGCTGTGGTGGGGCCGGGCACAGGCCGAGGAAACCGAACATCGCGAAAAGGTCGAGAAAATCATCGATTTTCTGGAGATTCAGGCGATCCGCAAGACCCCGGTGGGTCGTCTGCCCTATGGCTTGAAAAAGCGGGTGGAACTGGCCCGCGCCCTGGCGGCGGAACCCAAGATCCTGCTCTTGGACGAGCCGATGGCCGGGATGAATGTCGAAGAGAAAGAGGACATGTGCCGCTTTGTTCTGGATGTGAATGACGAATTCGGCACGACCACCGTCCTGATCGAGCATGACATGGGCGTGGTCATGGATCTGTCCGACCGGGTGGTGGTGATGGATTACGGCAAGAAGATCGGTGACGGCACCCCCGATGAGGTGCGCAACAATCAGGATGTGATCGACGCCTATCTGGGGGTCAGCCATGACTGAGCCGGCATTCACCAAGGGGGGGCGCATCCATGCCTGATACATTCTGGTTCGCGCTTGAGGTCACGCTGAACGGCCTGATGGCCGGGGTGATGTATTCGCTGGTGGCCTTGGGCTTCGTCTTGATCTTCAAGGCCTCGGGCATCTTCAACTATGCCCAGGGGGTGCTGGCGCTGTTTGCCGCGCTGACGCTGGTGGGCATCATGGACGGGCAGGTGCCCTTTGCCCATCTGATCAATGCGGTGTTCGGAACGCAGTTCCACCACTTCGGCTTTACCGTGCCGGCGCTGATCGCCATCGTGCTGACTGCCGGGGTGATGACCCTGCTGGCGATCATCGTCGAGCGGCTGATCCTGAAACATCTGGTCAATCAGGAACCGATCATCCTGTTCATGGCGACGATTGGTCTGGCCTATTTCCTCGAAGGGTTCGGCGATGTGATGTGGGGGGCTGACATCAAAAAGCTGGATGTCGGCCTGCCGCAGGGCATCAACGAGACCATCGAAAGCACGACCTATAACCTGTTCGGCTATGGCCTGTTTATCGACACGCTCGACATCGTGGCGGCCATGGTCGCGGCGGCGCTGGTGATCTCGCTGACGCTGTTCAGCCAGTATTCCAAGCAGGGCCGCGCCCTGCGGGCTGTGGCCGATGACCATCAGGCGGCGCTGTCGGTCGGCATCTCGCTGCGGTTTATCTGGGTGCTGGTCTGGTCGATTGCCGGGGTGGTGGCGCTGGTCGCCGGCATCATGTGGGGTTCGAAATCCGGGGTGCAGTTCAGCCTGTCGCTGATCGCGCTCAAGGCGCTGCCGGTGCTGATGCTGGGCGGTTTCACCTCGATCCCCGGCGCTATTGTCGGCGGGCTAATCATCGGCATGGGTGAGAAACTGTTCGAATTCTTCATCGGCCCCATGGTCGGCGGCGCGACCGAGAACTGGTTTGCCTATGTGCTTGCACTCGTCTTCCTCGTCTTCCGGCCGCAGGGCCTGTTCGGCGAAAAGATCATCGAGAGGGTCTGACAGATGCTTTACCGTGAAGCCGGTGATTTCAAGACGAGCTACGCCTCGGACAGCCAGACCTTTCCGATCAAGTTCGACCGGATCCGCTATTGGGCCGTGATGGCGATTGCCTTTGGCATCGTGCCGTTCCTGATCAACGACTACTGGGCGAATGCGGTGTTCGTGCCGTTCCTGATCTACGCCATCGCGGCCATCGGGCTGAACATCCTGACCGGCTATTGCGGGCAGGTCAGCCTTGGCACCGGCGGGTTCATGGCGGTGGGGGCCTATGCCTGCTACAAGCTGATGACCGCCTTCCCCGAAGTGTCGATCTTTTTCCACGTCCTGCTTGCGGGTGGGGTGACGGCGGTGGTGGGGGTGCTGTTCGGCCTGCCCAGCCTGCGGATCAAGGGGTTTTATCTGGCGGTCGCCACGCTGGCCGCGCAGTTCTTCCTCGTCTGGCTCTTCAACAAGGTGCCGTGGTTCTACAACTACTCGGCCTCGGGCCAGATCACCGCGCCTGAACGGACGATCTTTGGCATCGCCGTCACCGGCGCCTCGACCCCGGCCTGGGCCAAGTATCTGTTCTGCCTTGTCATCCTGACCGGGCTGGCCTGGATGGCGCGCAACCTGACGCGCGGTTCCATCGGCCGGCAGTGGATGGCGATCCGCGACATGGACATCGCCGCCGAGATCATCGGGGTGAACCCGCTGACCACCAAGCTCTCGGCCTTTGCGGTGTCATCCTTCTTTATCGGTGTCGCCGGGGCGCTGTTCTTCAGCGTCTATCTGGGCGCGGTCGAGGTGGGCGAAGCCTTTGGCATCCAGAAATCCTTCCTCGTGCTGTTCATGATCATCATCGGCGGCCTTGGCTCGATCTTTGGCAGCTTTGCCGGCGCGGCCTTCCTTGTCCTGTTGCCGGTGCTTTTGAAAAACATCCTCGTCGGCCAGCTTGGCTGGCCCACCGATCTTGCCGCCCATATCGAACTGATGATCGTCGGCGGCCTGATCATCATCTTCCTGATCGCGGAACCCCACGGGCTGAACCAGCTCTGGCGGGTGGCGAAAGAGAAACTGAGACTCTGGCCCTTCCCGCACTAGGGCGGGGGCCAGCCAAGAAGAACCGACCAAACCGGCAAACTGATCAAACCCATGGGAGGAGAACCCAGATGAACAAGACCTTTGCAGCCCTTGTCGCCGCCGCCATCGCGGCAAGCGCCGCCCCGGCGATGGCCGACCTTGTCGTGCCCAGCCTGTCCTATCGCACCGGCCCCTATGCCGCCAATGGCATTCCCTATGCCGATGGCTTTGCCGACTATTTCACCATGCTGAACGAGCGTGACGGTGGCATCGGCGGTGAAAAGGTCGTCGTGACCGAATGCGAGACCGCCTATAACACCGAAAAGGGTGTGGAATGCTACGAGGCGACCAAGGGCGCCGGCGCGCTGGGCTACAACCCGCTCTCGACCGGGATCACCTATCAGTTGATCCCCAAAGTCACCGCCGATGGCATTCCGCTTTACACCCCCGGCTATGGCCGGACCTCGGCCTCGAATGGCAAGGTGTTCCAGTGGGTCTTCAACTATCCGGCAAACTATTGGGACGGCGCCTCGGTCTTTGTGAAATACCTGCTGGACCAGAATGGCGGCAATCTTGACGGCAAGAAGATCGCGCTGGTCTATCACAACTCGGCCTATGGCAAGGAGCCGATCCGCACCCTGACCGAACTGTCGAAAAAGCATGGCTTCACGCTGGTCGAGGTGCCGGTGGACCATCCGGGTCAGGAACAGAAGTCGCAATGGCTGCAAATCCGCCGCGACAAGCCTGATTATGTGATCATGTATGGCTGGGGCGTGATGAATGCTGTCGCCATCCAGGAAGCCGTCAACATCAACTTCCCGATGGAGAATTTCTTCGGCATCTGGTGGTCGGGTTCGGAAAATGACGTGATCCCGGCGGGCGACAAGGCCAATGGCTACAAGTCGATCAGCTTC
>CALLZQ010000260.1 GCA_937858255.1 uncultured Tabrizicola sp. | reverse complement strand
CCGCCATGGCGCCCTTTTTGCTGGGGCTGGGGACGGATCAGCCCTTCGTGGCCTTTGCCCTCGGTTTCGCCGGGCTTGCCGGCCTTGCCGTTTTCGCGATGCACGGCCAGTGGCGTCACGCACCGGCGGAACAGCGCCCCCGGCCAGACAAGCCGATACAGCGCTTTCGCCCGGTTCTGAGCGACCCGATTGCCCGGCGGCTGCTGATTATTTCCGTGGTCAATGCCGCACCTGTTGCCGTCACCTCGACCCTGTTCTTGTTCTTTGTCGATAGCCGTCTTGGGGCGCCAGACTGGGCGGGGCCGCTGTTGCTGCTGTTCTTCTTGTCCGCGGCCGGCAGCGCGCCGATTTGGGGGCGCCTTGCCGCGCGCTATGGCGGAAAACCGGTGCTGTTATCCGCCATGGCGATCGCCATCGCCGCCTTTGGCTGGGCGCTGGCCTTGGGAACGGGCGATCTGGCGGGCTTCGCCCTGATCTGCGTGGTTTCCGGTGCAGCAATGGCGGCGGATATGACCCTGTTGCCCGCGCTTTTTGCGCAAAGGTTGGCCCAATTGCATCAGGGGGGCGAAAGTGCGGCCTTTGGGCTGTGGTCTTTTGCGGCCAAACTCTCGCTCGCCTTGGCCGCAGCGGCCTTACTGCCCGCCCTTCAGGCCGCCGGTTATCGTGTCGGCGCCGAAAATGATCCGACGGCACTTTGGGCGCTCAGCCTGCTTTATGCCGGTCTTCCCTGTGTTCTGAAGTTGATTGCGGTGGCTTTGGTGCTGCGCAGCGACATATCCACCGCAGCCCCCTCCCCCCTTGTCGCCACAATGAACAGAAAGGCTTTCTGATGCGTTTTCATCCCGGCAAGTACAGCCGAATGTTGCAGGTCCCGCAATGAGGCAATGGAACGGCAAGCGCTATTGGCTGATCGGCGCCTCAGAGGGGTTGGGCCTTGCCCTTGCGCAAATCCTCAGCCGCGCGGGGGTCGAGGTGATCCTGTCCGCCCGCTCGCCCGAACGGCTGGCACAGGCGGCGGCCTCGATGCCGGGCAAGGCCATCGTGCTGCCCTGCGACGTGGCTGATACCGCATCCGTGCAGGCGGCAGCGCGGGCGGCGGGGCCGCTTGACGGGGTCGTCTACCTTGCCGGGGTCTATTGGCCGATGGCCGCGCAAGACTGGGACGCCGAGAAGGTCGAGGCGATGTGCGACATCAACTTTACCGGCTGCGCCCGGGTGCTGGGCGCGGTGCTGCCCGGGATGGTCAGTAGCGGGACGGGTCATATCGTGCTGACCGGCTCACTTTCAGGGTTTCGCGGCCTGCCGGGCGCCATCGGCTATGCGGCGTCCAAGTCGGGGGTCATGGCCCTGGCGGAATCGATGCAGGCGGATTTGCGGGGCAGTGGTATCGTCGTTCAACTGGCCAATCCCGGTTTTATCCGCACCCGTCTGACCGCCAAGAACGATTTCGACATGCCGTTCCTGATGGAGCCGGAAGAGGCCGCCCGGGCCATGTTCGAACATATGAACACCAACCGGTTCAAGCTCAGCTTTCCAACCGTGTTTTCCTGGCTTTTCCGTCTGTCGCAATTTCTGCCCGACTGGGCCTATTACCGGCTGTTCGCCCCCCGGTAACGCCGCGTCAGTCGCGCGTGAGACAGGCCATGAAGAACCCGTCCATCCCACCGGCCTCGGCCCAGTAATCGGGTCGCAGACGCAAACCGCCGCCCGGGGTGGTCCAGTCTGCCGCGATGCCCGCGATCTCGGGCGGGCAGAGGCGCAAGTCAGGGTGGCGGGCCAGCGCGGCCTCTAGCTGATCTTCCCCCTCGGCAGGCAAGAGCGAGCAGGTGCAATAGACCAGACGCCCCCCCGGCCTCAGCCAGCCAAGCGCCCTGTCGAGCAGCATCCGTTGCAGATCGACCAGACCGGCCAGTTCCGAGCCATCCTTGACATAGGGCAGATCGGGGTGGCGGCGCAGCGTGCCCGTGGCGGAACAGGGGGCATCCAGCAAGATCGCGTCGAAAGGGGCCTCGGGCTGCCATGTCATCGCATCGGCAACCACCAGTTCCGCCGACAGGCCGGTGCGGGTCAGATTTTGCCGCAGCCGCTGCATCCGCGGGGCGGAAATGTCGAGCGCCGTGACCCGCGCGCCGGCATCCGCCAGTTGCAGCGTCTTGCCCCCGGGGGCCGCGCAAAGATCGAGTACCCGCATCCCCGGTTGTGGCGCCAGCAGCCGCGCAGCCAGTGCCGCCGCCGCATCCTGCACCCACCAATCGCCCTCGGCATAGCCGGGCAGCGCCGAAATTTGCCCCGGCGACATCAGCCGCAATGTCCCGCCGGGCAGCATCTTCCCCTCGGGATGCTGCCCCCCGCGCCGGCGCAGGGTCAGGTCAATCGGCGGAACCCCGGTGTGAACCCGCTCGATGGCCAGAACGGCGTCACGCCCCCAGGCATGTACCAGTGGCTGACGCAGCCAGCGCGGCAACATCGGCACCGGCAGCGCCTCAAGATCCAGCGGCAGCGGCACCGCCCGCAACACGGCATTGATCAGCCCCGACAGATGTTGCGTCTTGCGGTCGCGACGCGCCAGACCGACGGCCTCATTCACCACGCCATGCGCAGCGGCCCCCTGTGACAGTTCCAGAACCGCCAACCGCAGGATATTGCGCACCGGCAGCGGCGGCGGCTTGCGCAACAGCGGCTCCAGCACCCGGTCTATGCGGCCAAGGGCGCGCAGGGTCTCGGTGGCCAGACGTTCGGCCCGGGCGCGGTCGCCGGGGGAAATCTCTTCGGGCAGCGCGGTTTGCGACAGCATCCGCCCCTCGGCCAGCACCGCCGAGATCAGCCCCAGCGCCGCCTCGCGGGCGCCCATTCGCGCGGATCTGTCGCCTGCCATGATCTTGTCCCGGACTTGTCTGTTGCGCCTTTGCCCGTATATCAGATGCAGAGCCAAGGGAACCTGCCAAGAGGCTGTGATGTCCGACGATACCCGCAAAGACCTGCCGCCCGCCGCCCTTCGAGCACTGGCCGAGGCCGAAGAACGGCGCAAGGCGGCGGCCGCGCTGGATCTGCCGCCCGAGCTGGGCGGGCGCGACGGCCCTGAACCGGTACGTTTCGGCGACTGGGAAAAGAAAGGAATCGCGGTCGATTTCTGACCGCAACCGCCGGTCATTGCAGGCGAAAGACCGCCCGTTTCCCTGACCCCTTGCCCGAGGTGAAGCGCAAGGCAGAGGTGCCGCGTTGTTCGACCAACTGGCAGTCAGCGTCGATCTTGCGCCCCGCCCATTCCATCGTGCGGCAGAAATAGCCATCGCTCCACTGCCATTTGCCGGAAACCTCGCCGCCGAGCGCGCGCCCGCTGATCGCGCCATCTGCCCCGACACGCAGGGTCAAATCGTAGGGCGCGATCCGCAGCGCCCGCCCCTCCACCACCGAGAGAAAGGCCTTGCGGTCATGGATGGGCCGGTATTCTTCGGCCTGTGCGGGCCCACCGGCCAGCACCGCAATCAGCATTAGGCCCGTGACTGTACATAAGGATCGCATCGCCTATCCTTTCCCGGGGCAGCCCTGCTGGCCGCCCATGGTCAAGATACGCCGGAAAGGGGCGATTGGTTCACCCCGTCATCACTTTTGTTCCGTCAAAGACCCAGCACATCCATCATGTCGTATTGGCCGGGCCTTTGCCCCTGCCCCCAGAGCGCGGCCTTCAGCGCCCCGCGGGCAAAGATACCGCGATCGGTGGCGACATGGCGCAGAATGACCCGCTCGCCATCGGCGGCAAAGATCACGTCATGTTCGCCCACGATATCGCCTCCGCGGATCGCAGAAAAACCGATGGTGCCCCGCGGGCGCGCGCCGGTGATCCCGTCACGCCCCGACCCCCGCGCCGTCTCAAGCGCGACGCCACGCCCGTCGGCGGCGGCCTGCCCCAACATCAAGGCCGTGCCCGAGGGGGCATCCACTTTCATGCGGTGATGCGCCTCGACCACCTCGATGTCCCAATCCTCATCCAGCGCCGCCGCAATCTTTTGCGTCAGCCGCACCAGCAGGTTGACGCCAAGGCTCATATTGCCGGCGCGGATGAACACCGCATGGCGGGCCGCAGGCTCCAGCCGGTCCAGATGCTCACGCT
>CALLZQ010000259.1 GCA_937858255.1 uncultured Tabrizicola sp. | reverse complement strand
CGAATGGCATGGCCCAGGAGGACGCCCTCCCCGCCCGCGGGATGCGCACGTCCGGCCAACACCCGGCGCCGGGCCTGACGGGCCTGATCCTGTACATTGCCCTGCCCGTCCCAGCCGGTCCAGCGCAGGGTCTGATGGGGAATGCCAAGACCCGCGCAGTGACGGGCAACGCCGGCCGCCTCGGCCGCGGCCTCGGGCCGCAACCCGTGATCGACTGTCGCGGCATGGATCGGGACACTGTTGGCCGCCGCCCATTCCGCCGTCAGATAGAGCAGCGCCAGACTGTCGCCCCCGCCTGATACGGCAACGCCAATCTGGCAGCGCACGGAACCGCGAAGCGCCGGTTGCAGCGCCGCTGCAAGCGCCGCCTCGGGCGTCACTGGCAGGCCAGCCCCGTCATCGCGACACTGGCTTGCGTCGCGGCCATGCTGCCGGGGAAACGAACCCCCACCTCGGCCAGAGGCACACAGGGCCCCAGCGACTCGCCCAGTTTCAGCAGGCTGTCGGCAGCAAAGGCGCCATCGGGGCGACCCGAAAACGCCTCAAGATAGGCGCGGGCCGCATTGGCGGTATCACCTGCCTGCGACAGCGCCTCGCCGCGCAGGTAATGCGCTTCTTGGGTCAGCGGCGAGCCAGGATAGGATTGGGTAAAGGTCGCAAAGAGGTCAGCGGCGGTGCGAAAGTCACCCTGACCGAGCACCCCCTTGGCCCGGTCGAAATCCGCCTGTTCGCCGATGGCAAGCTCGGCCCCCCCGGGGACGGGGGTGGTTTCTCCGACGACAACGGGCGGGGCGGCATTGGGATCGGTCGAGCCGGTTCCGCCTGTATCACCGCCCAAGGTGGGCGTGGTCCCCAGCGTCGCGATATCGCAGCCCGGCGTCACCTCGCACAGACGAAACTCCAGATCGCCGATGCGGTTGGTGCCATCGGCCACGACGCGGCTCAGCCGCAACTCGATCTCCTCGGCCTTGGCGGTGACGCGGGCCAGTTCCGCCTCGAGCGTATCCATCCGCTCCAGCGCCGAGCCGCCTGCAAGGCCGGACCCCGCGCCGCCGGATTGGACGAGTTCCGCCTTGAGCATATTGAACTCGCCCGCCAGCAGCCCAAGTTCGGCCCGGATATCGGCGAGCGTCTGGTCCTGCGCCAGCGCAGGACCGCCGAGGCCCAGGGCCAGGCTCAGAACCAGCAGCACCCGCATCCGCTCAGACCCCGCCGCCGATGGACAGCACGGTCACCGCGCGGCGGTTCTTGGCATAGCAAGCCTCATCCGAGCAGACCTCGATCGGGCGTTCCTTGCCGTAAGAGATGGTCCGCATCCGCCCCGCCGGCACACCTTGCGAGATCAGGAAGTTCTGCACCGCCGCCGCACGGCGCGCGCCGAGCGAGAGGTTGTATTCGCGCGTGCCCTGTTCGTCGGCATGCCCCTCGATGATCACCGCGTAAGTGGGGTTCGAGGTCAGCCACTGGGCCTGCCCGGACAGTACGCTGCGCGCCTCGGGCGAGAGCGTGTGCTGATCGACGGCAAACAGCACGCGGTCACCGACGCGCTGGTTGAAATAGGCGATGGACGTCGGATCATTCGGGTCCCCCAGACCCGTCGTATCGACAAAGCCGCCATTGATGCCGCCGGGACCGTTTGCCCCATCGGCGCCGCCCGCACCAAAGCGGTCGGGGTTGTTACAGGCGGCAAGGCCGAGGGCCGCCACCACAAGCATTGCCTTGGGAAGGAAGGACATGCGGAAAGTTCCTTTACATTCTTGGCTCGATTGGCCGTGATCCTATCAGGGTTGCGGGCGCCTGTTAACGGGGCGCTCACGCGATTGTGCATGCCATCAAGGCAAAAGCGGCGACCAGGCCGGGTCCGAGGCGGCGCCTTCGGTCGTCACCTGTCGCAGATTGCGCCCGGTGATATCGACCGAATAAAGCCGCGCCTCGCCGCCTGCGCCGGCCGTCTCACGCGTGAACATGATCACGCGGCCGTTCGGGCTCCAGGTCGGGCCTTCGTCGAGGAAGCTGGCGGTCAGCAGACGCTCTTCGCTGCCATCGGTGCGCATGACGCCGATGTGGAAGCGGCCGGCATTCTGCTTGGTAAAGGCGATCAGATCGCCGCGCGGCGACCAAACCGGTGTACCATAGCGCCCCTGCCCGCCCGAAATGCGCCGCGCCTCACCGCCGCCCGCGCTCATGATATAAAGCTGCTGGTTGCCCGAACGGTCGCTCTCGAACACGATCTGGCTGCCATCGGGGCTAAAGCTGGGGGCGGTTTCAATCGACGGTGCGTTGGTCAGTTGCGTCAACCCGCCCGAACCGATGTCGAGCATGTAGAGATCCGAGTTGCCGCCACGCTCAAGGCTGAAGACCACGCGGTTGCCATCGGGTGAAAAGCGCGGGGCAAAGGTCATGGTACCCGGCTGCTCGGCCAAGCTGCGGGCGGCGAGAGAGCCGACATCCATCAGCGTGATCCGCGGGAAGCCGCTGGCATAGCTGGTATAAAGGATGCGGTCGCCCGAGGGCGAAAACCGCGGCGCCAGCACGATAGAGGAACTGTCGGTCAGATACTGCACATTGGCGCCATCGTAATCCATCACTGCCAGACGCTTGGCGCGGGCATTCTTGGGCCCGCTCTCGCTGACAAAGACCACGCGGCTGTCGAAATAGCCGCCCTCGCCGGTGATCCGACTATAGGCCGCATCGGCCACCTTATGCGCCATGCGGCGCCAGCTTTGCGGGGTGCCGGCAAATTGCAGCCCCTCGCCCATCTGCTGACCAGAGAACACGTCGAACAGGCGGAACTTGACCACGATCCGGTCGCCCGAGGCGCTGACCGCGCCGGTGATCAGGGCCTGCGCGTTGATCGCCTTCCAATCCTCATAGGCCACCGGCGCGTCAAAGCTGCTCAGGCGGCTGATATGCGCCTCGGCCGGGATTTCGCGGAACAGGCCAGTGCCGGCCAGATCGCTGGCGATCACCCGTGCGATATTGCGGGCATAGTCCGAGGCGCCGCCATTTTCCGCCACGAAATCGGGCACGGCAAAGGGCAAAGGCTCGATCACACCCTCGGTAATCTCAATGCGCAAGGGGCCATTCTGGGCCTCGGCCCGGGGGGCCAGACCCGCCATCAGCGCCAAAGACAGCGCCAGGGCAGAACTCAGGATACGGGGAAAGCTCATCATCGCCTCAGTTTATCCGGGTTTTTGGCAACATAGCGCATTCGCGCCGGGATGCAGGGGGAAAGCCGTGGGAAAAGGCCCCATTTCGGCGGGTCTTTGCGCAATAACGCCTCATCTCAGCCTCATGCCTTCGGGGTTGAAGACCAGTTCCAGCTCGCGCCACTGGTCGTATTTATCGGCAGGCAGCGGAAAGCCCCGGGCGCCGCAGCGGATGACCGCGCGCCGCGCAGCCTCAAAGGCCTGACGGGCCGCGCCCTCGCTGCCGCCCGAGAACTCAACCATGCGGATCGAGCCGGCATCAGGCACGCCACTTTGCGCCACCGAGACGTAGAGGATAACCGTCACCCGCAGCGCCTCGGACGACAGCGAGCCGACGTTCCAGCATTGCTGCACCGCGACGCGCAGCGCATCCTTTTCG
>CALLZQ010000258.1 GCA_937858255.1 uncultured Tabrizicola sp. | reverse complement strand
CTGGGCATCATCGTCTGCGGCACCGGTCAGGGCATCATGATGGCCGCGAACAAGGTCAAGGGCATCCGCTGCGGCGTCTGCTCTGACACCTTTTCGGCGCGGATGATCCGTCAGCACAACAATGCCAACATGCTCTCGCTCGGCGCGCGGGTGGTGGCCGAGGGGCTGGCCCTCGACATCGTCGATGCCTTTGTCGGCGCGGGGTTTGAGGGCGGGCGCCATGGCGACCGGGTGAACATGATCACCGCGATCGAGGCGGCCGAAGGCTGATCCGCCCGCCGGACCTGACCGGAAAGCACAAGGCCGGCGAGCGGATCGCCGGCCTTGTTCAATAATCGTGACGGCGATCAGTCCAACAGACGCCGGGCAATCACCTGCGCCTGAATTTCGGCCGCGCCTTCAAAGATATTCAGAATGCGGGCATCGCAGAGGATACGGCTGATCTGGTATTCCAGCGCAAAGCCGTTGCCGCCATGGATTTGCAGGGCATTGTCGGCGCAGGCCCAGGCGACCCGGGCGCCCAAGAGCTTGGCCATCCCCGCCTCCAGATCGCAGCGCTTGTCATGATCCTTTTGCCAGGCGCTGAAATAGGTCAGCTGGCGCGCCACCATGATCTCGACCGCCATCATCGCCAGCTTGCCCGCGACGCGGGGGAATTCGATCAGCGACTTGCCGAATTGCTTGCGATCCTCGGCATATTGCAGGCCGACATCCAACGCAGATTGCGCAACCCCGATGGCGCGGGCAGCGGTCTGGATCCGGGCCGATTCAAAGGTCTGCATCAACTGCTTGAAGCCCTGACCCTCGACCCCGCCCAAGAGGTTCTCGCCCTTGACCTTGAAGTCGTCGAAATTGACCGTGTATTCCTTCATGCCGCGATAGCCCAGCACCTCGATCTCGCCGCCCGAGAGACCCGGATCGACAAAGGGTGTCTCATCGGTGCCCGGCGTCTTTTCGGCCAGAAACATCGACAGGCCCCGGTAATCGCTGGTGTCGGGCACCGTGCGGGCCAGCACCGTCATCACATGGGTCCGCGCCGCATGGGTGATCCAGGTCTTGTTGCCCGAGATGATCCACTCATCCCCTTCCTTGCGGGCGCGCGTGCGCAGTGAGCCGAGATCCGAGCCGGTGTTCGGTTCGGTAAACACAGCCGTCGGCAGGATTTCCCCGCTGGCCAGTTTGGGCAGCCACTGCGCCTTTTGCTCGGGCGTGCCACCGCAGAGGATCAGTTCCGCCGCGATCTCAGACCTTGTGCCCAGCGAGCCCACGCCGATGTATCCGCGCGACAACTCTTCAGACACCACCACCATCGAGGCCTTTGACAGGCCAAAGCCGCCGAATTCCTCGGGGATCGTCAGGCCGAACACACCCATTTCGGCAAGCTGATGGATGATCTCCATCGGGATCAGTTCATCCTTGAGGTGCCACTCATGGGCATTGGGCTTGACCTGTTCCTCGGCAAAGCGGCGGAACTGGTCGCGGATCATCTCAAGCTCTTCATCCAGCCCCGTCGCGCCAAAGGTCGCGTTGGCGCGGCCATCGCGCATCAAGGCCACCAGCCGGGCGCGGGCGGCGGCACTGTTCCCCTGGGCCATCAGGGACTGCGCCGCCGCGCCGCAATTGCCAGAGGCGAGGCCAAGGTCCTGCAAGCGCGCGACCTCCCCCTGGCTCATGGGAATACCCCCATGGATCTGGTTCAGATATTCGCCAAAGGCGATCTGGAGGAGCAGCGCCTCGGTCTCGCCAAACTTGCCCTCAGCCTCCAGCCGTTCGGCCCAGGCCTGCATCTGGCGCAGGGACTCCGTATAGGTCGCAAGCCACGACAGCGCATGGGCCGCGTATTGATGGCTCTCCATCGCTGCATTGGACACTTTGCCGCCGACGGTAACCGCCGCGCGCAGATTTTCCCGCGCCGCGGTAAACAGCGCCTCGACCTCGGGCAGGGCGGCCTTGGTCAGCGCGGTCAGATCCGCGATCAGCGGGGTGGCAATCGTGTTTCCATCATGGGCCATGTCGCGATTCCTGTCTTTGGATTCTGCGGGGATTCTGCGGGTGCATCTGGCTAACCCTTTTGCAGTTGCAGCGCAACATAATTTCAACTTTCATCATACTAAGGATGGAAAATGTCGCATCGAAATTTTGGCGACTGACCGCAGAACGACTTCCCTTCGCCGTCCCGCTGCGCGAGAAAAGCCTAATGGACGCCCTTCTCAGCCTGTTACCCCTTGATCCCGGCCCGCTGTTTCTGGCCGTCGGCATCACGCTTTTTGCCGGCTTTATCAAAGGGGCGGTCGGCTTTGCCATGCCGTTGATCATGATCTCTGCCTTTTCCGGCTTTCTGCCGCCCGAGGTGGCGCTGGCCGGGCTGATCCTGCCGACGCTGGTGACCAACCTGTCGCAGGCGCTGCGGCAAGGTCCGCGTGCCGCCGTCGAGAGCGCGCGGCACTACCGGCGGTTCATCCTTGGGACGGTCCTGTTCATTCTGGTCTCGGCGCAGTTCCTCTCAGAGATCCCGCGCATGGCCTATCTGGTGCTGTTGGGCCTGCCGGTCACGGCCTTTGCCGGTTTGCAGCTCGCCGGTGTGCCGTTGGCGCTGCGTCTTGAACATCGCAGCCGTGCGGAATGGCTGTTGGGGATCATTGGCGGCATCTATGGCGGGATATCGGGAATTTGGGGGCCGCCGCTCTTGGTCTATCTGCTCTCCATCGGCGCCGAAAAACGCGAGATGATCCGGGTGCAGGGCGTCGTATTCCTGTTTGGCGCGGTCGTGTTGCTGTTCGCCCATCTGGGCACGGGGGTGATGAGCGGCCCGCGCCTCTGGTTCTCGGCCATGCTGGTCGTCCCGGCCCAGATTGGCATGAGCCGTGGCTACCGCCTGCAAGATCGCCTGCCGCAAGCGACCTTTCGCAAGGCGACGCAGGCCCTGCTGGTGTTGTCGGGGCTTAACCTGATCCGACAGGCGCTTTTCGGTTAGCGATTGCCGCAGCAGGGCCCCAGCGCCACGGCAGCAAAAAGCCCCGGATGCGGGGCATCCGGGGCTTTCGCGTCTGACAACAGGATCAGCCGATGGCGGCGGCCTTCACGTCCTCATCAATGAACGGCACATACTGGCCGAAGTTCTTTGAGAACATGTCGACCAGCTTCGCGGCCTGCGCGTCATAGGCGGCCTTGTCGGCCCAGGTCTCGCGCGGGTTCAAAAGCTGGGTGTCCACATCATGCGCCGCCACGGGCACTTCAAAGCCGAAATTCGGATCCTTGCGGAACTCGGCATTGTTCAGCGAACCGTCCAGCGCCGCCGTCAGCAAGGCGCGGGTGGCCTTGATCGGCATCCGCTTGCCCGTGCCATAGGCGCCGCCGGTCCAGCCGGTGTTCACCAGCCAGCAGGTCGCGCCGGTCTTGAGGATCTTTTCCTGC
>CALLZQ010000257.1 GCA_937858255.1 uncultured Tabrizicola sp. | reverse complement strand
CAATCGCCTCTTGCCCCTCGCGCGTCTGACCCAAGAGCACCAGCACCTTTTCCGCCCGCCCCTCAACCCGGATCGAGCGGGCAACGGCGGCCACCCGCACCTGCGCCGCGCGGAACGGCACAGTGTAGAAAACCGGCGCCAGTGCCGAGGGCAAGGTGCCGGGCAGCGGCAGATCCTCATAGCCCGTCACCGTCTGCCCCCCCACATCGACGCGGTAGAAAATCCGTTCTTCCCCCATCGCGGCCAGCATGGAAAAGGTGCCGGGAGGCAAGTCGATCTCAACCCCGCCCTCAACGCTGCGCATCTCTTCGGCAAGGCCCTGCGCCGCCGCGCCCAGCACCGCGTCCAGCGTCGCCTGTGAGGCCTGTTCCGCCCCGATTCTGACGGCCAGATACAGCCCCACCGCCAGCACCGCCGACAGGGCCATCAACTGCCAGACCAGCCGCCGACGCAGCGACAGCGCCATGCCCTAACCCTCGGTCAGGCGGTAGCCAAGGCCCCGCACCGTCTCGATCCGCGCGCGGCTGCCGGCCAGTTTC
This sequence comes from uncultured Tabrizicola sp., assembly GCA_937858255.1. Lineage (GTDB taxonomy): Bacteria > Pseudomonadota > Alphaproteobacteria > Rhodobacterales > Rhodobacteraceae > Pseudotabrizicola. Next base: position 6,431 of record CALLZQ010000257.1, on the reverse strand, counting down.
TTGCGCAGCCGCCCGACATAGACCTCGATCGCATTGTCGCTGACCGCCTCGGAAAAGGAAAACAGCCGGTCCACCAGATGTTCCTTGGACAGGATACGCCCCTGCGCGGCCAAAAAGATCTCCATCAGCCGCACCTCGCGCGAGCGCAGATCACGCGACTCACCCGCGACCGTGACCACGGCTGCCAGGGGATCAAACACCACATCGGCAAAGCTGCGCTGGGTCTGCGCCGCCCCGCCCCGCCGCCGCAACACCGCCCGGCAGCGTGCCTCCAGCTCGGTAAAGTCAAAGGGCTTGGTGATGTAATCATCGGCCCCGGTATCCAGCGCATCCACCCGGTCGCTGACCGCCGAACGCGCCGTCATCACGATCACCGGGGTTTCCCGTTCCGCCCGCCGGTGCCGCGCCAGAAAGCTGCGCCCGTCGCCATCGGGCAGCATGATGTCCAAGAGGATCAGGTCATAGCTGGCGGCGGCCAGACAATCCTCGGCCTCGGCCAAGGATCCCGCCCGGTCAACGGCATGCCCATCCAGCGACAGCCGTGCCGCCACCGAGGCCGAAAGCTCGGCATTGTCCTCAACCAGCAGGAACCGCATCACCCCTCCGCGCCCCGGCCGCAGCTTTTTTCGCCGCGTGACAGGTTCATGTCAGCTTTCCAGCTTTGACTGCCCCTCGCAAGCCCCAGATGCCCGCCAAAAGACGGGCACGCCAACGGGGCCCTGCGGAACCGAAATGGGAGGATACCATATGACCACCGCACTGCGCGCCACTGTTGGCGCCCTTGGCCTGATGCTGGCCTCGACCTCGGCCTTTGCCACCGAATGCATCGCCCCCGCCGATGCCGGCGGCGGCTGGGACTTTACCTGCCGCCAGATCGGCAAGCTGCTTTATGACCTCAAGCTGGTGGATCAGCCGGTGCAGGTGACCAACATGGCCGGCGCCGGTGGCGGCGTGGCCTATACCTATGTCGTGACCGACCGCAACGAGGATGCCGATCTGATCGTCGCCGCATCGTCGGCCACCACCACCCGTCTGGCCCAGAATGCCTATGCCGGCATGACCGCCGATCAGGTGCGTTTCGTCGGCGCCATCGGCGGTGATCCGGGCGTGATCGTCGTCGCCAAGGACAGCCCCTTCCAGAACCTCAATGACCTGATCAACGCCATCAAGGCCGATCCGGGCAGCGTCACCTTTGCCGGCGGTTCGGCGGCGGGCGGGTTCGACCACCTCAAGCCGCTGATGGTGCTGAAAGAGGCGGGCTTTACCGATTTCGCCAAGGTCAAGTACATCGGCATGGATGGTGGCGCCGAGGCGATCACCCAGACCATCGGCGGCTTTACCCAGGCGATGACCGGCGACATGTCGGAAATCTCGGGCTTTATCAAATCGGGCGACGTGCGCGCCCTTGCCGTCCTGACCGCCGAGCCGGTGCCGGGCTTTGAGGATATCCCCACCGCAAAATCGCAGGGGATCAACGTCGAAGTGGTGAACTGGCGCGGCCTCTATGTCCCCAAGGGCATCTCGGATGACGCCTTCAACGCCTGGGCCGAAAAGCTGAAGGCCGTGGCCGACAGCGCCGAGTGGAAGCAGGTGATGGCCGAGAACGGCCTTGCCCCCTTCACCAAGGTTGGCGGCGACTTCCAGGGTTGGATCGACGGCGTTGTGGCCGACACCAACCAGCTCTCCAAGGACATCGGGGTCATCCAGTAATGGCCAGCGACCGGATCCTCGGTCTGGTCACGGTTCTGGGGGCGCTCGCGTATTTCGCGGGCGCCTTGCAGATACAGACCAGCTTTCTGGCCGACCCGCTGGGCCCACGGGCCTTTCCCATCGTGATTGCCATCGGCGGCGTTCTGTGCGGCATCGGCATGTTGCTGCGCCCCGACCCCGAACCCGCATGGCCCGGCCTGCGTGCCTGGATGGGCATGGGCCTCGCGCTGATCGTGCTGGTGGCCTATGCCTATACCATCGTTCCGCTGGGCTTTCTGATCCCGACCGCCATCGCCTCGGCCATGATCGGCTATCTGATCGAGCCCAAAGCCGCACAAAGCGCCGTCATGGGCGCGGGCCTGTCGGCGGTTTTGTTCATCATCTTCAAATACGGTCTGGGACTTGGCCTCTTTGCCCTGCCCCGCTGGCTGATGGGCTAGGGAGACCCACCCATGGACACGCTTGCCAACCTCGCCATGGGGTTTGGCGTCGCATTGACGCCCTATACCCTGTTCCTCGCCGTCTGCGGCTGCTTTCTGGGCACGATCATCGGCGCGCTGCCGGGTCTTGGCCCGTCAAACGGCGTCGCCATCCTGATCCCCCTCGCCTTCGCCCTTGGCCTTGATGCGATGCAGGCGCTGGTCCTGCTGACCTCGGTCTATTACGGCACCATGTATGGGGGGCGGATTTCCTCGATCCTGCTGAACATCCCCGGGGATGAACCGGCGATGATGACCACGCTCGACGGCTATCCGATGGCGCGCCAAGGTCGCGCGGCGGATGCGCTGGTGATTTCGGGTGTCGCCTCGTTCACCGGCTCATTCCTGTCAACCGTCGGTCTGGTGATCGTCGCGCCGATCCTCGCCTCGATTGCCTATCTCTTTGGTCCGGCGGAATATTTCGCGCTCTATGTCCTGGCCTTTGCCACGCTGGGTGGCATGACCTCGAACAATCAGGCGAAATCGGCCTTTGCCGCCTGCCTTGGTCTTGCGCTGGCGATGATCGGCCTCGACAATGGCGGGATGCCCCGCTTTACCGGCGGCAACCCCCACCTTTTGGGCGGGAGCGACTTCCTTGTCGCCATCGTGGGTCTCTTCGCCATCTCGGAAATCTTTATCTTCATCGAGAGCCACGGCAAGAACAGCGCCCTTGGCGTCACGCTGGGCAAGCTGAGCATTCCGTGGGCTGACCTGCGCGCGACCTTTGGCACCATGATGCGCGGCACGGGCCTTGGCTTTATCGCCGGGATCCTGCCGGGTGCGGGCGCCAGCCTTGGCAGCTTCATGGCCTATATGGCTGAAAAGAGCTGGGTGGGCAGCAAGGGCCGCTTTGGCAAGGGCGACCCGCGCGGGGTGGCCGCACCCGAGGCTGGCAACAATGCCGCCGCCGGGGGCGCGATGATCCCGATGCTGACGCTGGGCGTGCCCGGCTCGGGCACCACCGCCGTCATGCTGGCGCTGCTGATGACGCTGAACATCACCCCCGGCCCGCTGCTGTTCAAGGAACAGCCCGAGGTGGTCTGGGGCCTGATCGCCAGCCTCTTCATCGCCAATATCGTGCTGTTGATTATGAACGTGCCAATGGTGCGGCTGTTCGTGAAAATCCTGATGGTGCCGCCATGGGTGCTGATGCCGATGGTGACGATGGTCAGCTTTGTCGGGATTTTCTCGCTGTCCGGCAGCTACTTTGACCTCTTGCTGATGATCGGCTTTGGGGTTCTGGGCTATCTGTTGCGCAAGCTGGATGTGCCCACTGTGCCGGTCATCCTTGGCATCCTCTTGGGGAATGCGATGGAGGACAGCCTGCGCCGCGCCATGGTGATTTCCGACGGCGATATCGGGTTCCTCTTCTCGACCCCCATCGCGGTCGGGCTGTGGATCTTTGCTATCGCCGGTTTCCTCGCGCCGCTGGTGCTGCGCCGGGTGATCAAGAAGCCGCCGGTTCCGGCCAGCGACGCCCCGCTCGATCTCGACTGACAGGAGCCATCATGACCACCCGCGTGCTTGTGCCTTCGGGCGTTCTGGGCCTTGGCTTTGACCGCAAGGCATTGGCGCGTGGGGTGGCGATGCGCCCCGACATCATCGCCATCGATGGCGGATCGACCGACTCTGGCCCGTTCTCTCTGGGGGCGGGCCAGTCCAAATATTCCCGCGCCGCCAGCAAGGCCGAGTGGCGCGATCTGATGCTGGCGCGGGCCGAGGCGGGGGTTCCCCTCGTCATCGGCACCGCCGGCACCTGCGGCGCCGATACGACCGTGGACTGGATGTATGAGATCACCTGCGAATTGGCCGCCGAACTGGGGCAGAGCCTGCGCGTGGCGCGCCTGTACTCGGGTCAGCCGCAGGGCCGCATCATTGTGGCGCTGCGTGCGGGCCGCCTGCATCCGCTGACCCCGGCGCCCGAGGTAGATGAGGCGGGCCTTGCCGCCATGACCAATATCGTCGCCCTTGCCGGGGCCGAGCAGATTGCCGCCGCCCTGAACACCGGCGCGCAGATCGTGATCGCAGGCCGCGCCACCGACACGGCCACCATCGCCGCCCTGCCCCTGATGCGGGGAGAGGCTGCGGGTGCCGCCTGGCACGGCGCCAAGATTGCCGAATGCGGCGCGCTCTGCTCGACCAACCCGACCTCGGGTGTGATCATGGTCGATTTCGACCGTGAGGGGTTCACGGTCGAGGCGATGCACGAGACCGCCCTTTGCACCCCGCATTCGGTCTCGGCCCACATGCTTTATGAAAATTCCGACCCCTTCCGCCTCTATGAACCCGGGGGGCATCTGGATGTGACCGCCGCGCGGTACCACGCGCTCGACCTCCGCCGCGTGCGGGTCGAGGGCTCGGTCTGGGTGCCGGGGCGCTATACGGTCAAGCTGGAGGGCGCACGGGTTGCCGGCTATCAGACGACGATCCTCGCCATTCTGCGCGACCGGCATTATGTCGCGAATGCAAGGGCATGGGTGGAAAAGCTCACGCAATTCCTGAACGCCGAAATTGCCCGCCGCATGGGCCTTGCCGCGCAGGATTACCGGCTGGAATTCCGGCTGATCGGGGTCGATGGCGCCCTTGGCGCGCTGGAAAACCAGACGGGCGCCCCGGTCGAGGTGGGGGTCTTGGGCATCGTTACCGCACAAACCCAGGCCATCGCCGCCGAGATCGGCAAGCTGATCAACCCCTTTGTCCTGCACTATCCGCTGACCGAGGATGAGGAATTGCCGACCTTTGCCTTTCCCTATTCGCCCGCGACCACGGATCGCGGCGCGCTTTATGAATTCGCGCTGAATCATGTGATGGAACTGGACGATCCGATGTCCGCCTTCCGTCTGGTGGTGGATGAGGTGACGCCATGACCCTGGCCGATCAGGTGCTGAAGGTCCGGTCCAAGAATGCCGGCCCCTTCTGGGTGACCATCGACATCTTTTGCGGCAGCGCCGAGGTCTTTGCCCGTGTGGCCCCCCGCCTGACGGTCGAGACGGTGGCGCGGCTTTATGCAACGCCGGTGCAACTGGTCAAACGCTTCGACATTCCTGAACTGGCCGTCATCAAGGTCTCGATCCCCCGCCCGGTGGTGCAGGGCGCCGCCGAGGACCGCGACATGCATGGCGCGCAATGGGCGCATCTCTTGGCCGAGGCCGAGATTTGAAATACCTGACCTTCCGCCGGATGGCGACCTTTGCGGGGGCGGGTGCCGGGGGGGCGCTTTTCGTGCTGCTGGGCCTGCCGCTGCCGCTGCTGCTGGGCCCGATGGCGGCCTGCCTGATCGCGGCGCTGATTGGCGTGCCGATGCAGGATGCCGGGGTGATGGGCACCTTTATGCGCACCTTTCTGGGCGTCGCCGTCGGTGCCTCGATCACGCCCGAGGCGCTGCGGCACATGCCCGATTTCGCGCTGTCGCTGGCTTTTGTGCCGCTGTTCATCGCGCTAATCGGTGCCATCGGCTATCCGCTGTTCCGGCGGGTTTTCGGCTTTAACCACGCGACAGCTTGGTATGCGGCCATGCCCGGCGGTCTACAGGACATGCTGGTGTTCGGCGAAGAGGCGGGGGGCGATCCGCGGGCGCTGTCGCTGATCCATGCCACGCGGATTTTGGTGATTGTCACCGCCGCCCCACTGATCATGAGCGCCTATTGGGGGGCCGATCTGACCCAGGCCCCGGGCCGCCCGGCCAGCGAGATCGCGCCGCTGCAATTGCTGCTGATGGTCATCGCCGGTGTCGCGGGGTGGAAGATCGCCGCGCGGATGCGCCTGTTCGGCGCCTCGATCCTTGGGCCGATGATCCTGACGGCGGCATTGTCGCTGGGTGGCATCATCACCACCCGCCCCCCGGCCGAGATCATCTGGGCCGCGCAGTTCTTTATCGGCATCGCGGTGGGGGTGAAATATGCCGGCATCACCTGGCGCGAGTTGCGGGTCGATGTCGGCGCCGGGGTGGTCTATGCCGCCCTGCTCGCGCTGATTTCGCTCGGTTTCTTTGAGGTGGTGACGCTGACCGGGGTCGCGCGGCCGCTCGACGCCTTTCTGGCCTTCCTGCCGGGCGGACAGGCCGAGATGGTGGTGATCGCCATCATCGCCGGGGCGGATCTGGCCTATGTGGTCAGCCACCACCTGTTGCGGATCATTCTGGTGATCGTGCTGGCGCCGATTGTGGCGCGGCTGTTCCGGCGGGCGGGGTAGCCCGCCTGCCAGCCGGGCTTGCGCTTGTCAAAAAAGGCGGCGATGCCCTCG
>CALLZQ010000256.1 GCA_937858255.1 uncultured Tabrizicola sp. | reverse complement strand
CCATACTGCTCGACGGCCTCTTTCTCTTCCGCGATCTCGCGCGCCTTGATCGACAGGCCCAGACGGCGGGTCTTGGGGTCGATGTTGGTCACGCGGACATCCACCTTGTCGCCAACCGAGAAGCGCTCGGGGCGCTGGTCGCCACGGTCACGCGACAGGTCCGAACGGCGGATGAACGACTTGGCGCCGTTATATTCCACCTCGATGCCACCATCCTCGATCGCGGTCACGGCCACGGTGATGACCGAGCCACGCTTCACGCCGTCAACGGCATCGGTAAAGGTGTCGTCGCCCAGAGCCTTGATCGAGAGCGAGATACGCTCTTTCTCGATATCGACTTCCGAAACGGCGGCCTTGACCACATCGCCCTTGCGGTAGTTCTGGATGGCTTCCTCGCCACGCTGGTCCCACGACAGGTCGGACAGGTGAACCATGCCGTCGATGTCGTTTTCCAGACCGATGAACAGACCGAATTCGGTGATGTTCTTGACTTCGCCCTCGATGGCCGAGCCAACCGGATGGGTTTCGGCAAAGACTTCCCACGGATTGCGCATGGTCTGCTTCAGGCCCAGCGACACGCGACGCTTGGCGCTGTCGATTTCCAGAACCATGACGTCAACTTCCTGGCTGGTCGAGACGATCTTGCCGGGGTGGACGTTCTTCTTGGTCCAGGACATTTCCGAGACGTGGACGAGGCCCTCGACACCGGCTTCCAGCTCAACGAATGCGCCGTAATCGGTGATGTTGGTGACGCGGCCCTTGTGGACCGAACCCAGCGGATAGGCCTTTTCAACCGCATCCCACGGATCGTCCTGAAGCTGCTTCATGCCCAGGCTGATGCGGTGGGTGTCCTTGTTGATCTTGATGACCTGAACCTTGACGGTCTCGCCGATCGACAGGATTTCCGACGGGTGGTTGACACGGCGCCAGGCCATGTCGGTGACGTGCAGCAGGCCGTCCACGCCGCCGAGGTCAACGAAGGCACCGTATTCGGTGATGTTCTTGACCACGCCATCGACGGTCTGGCCTTCGGACAGGTTGCCGATGACTTCGGCGCGCTGCTCGGCCCGCGATTCTTCGAGGATCGCACGGCGCGAGACAACGATGTTGCCCCGGCGACGGTCCATCTTCAGGATCTGGAACGGCTGCTTCATGCCCATCAGCGGGCCGGCGTCGCGCACCGGGCGCACGTCAACTTGCGAACCCGGAAGGAACGCCACAGCGCCGCCCAGATCGACCGTGAAGCCGCCTTTGACGCGGCCAAAGATCGCGCCATCGACGCGCTGTTCGGAAGCGTAGGCTTTTTCCAGACGGTCCCAGGCCTCTTCGCGGCGGGCCTTGTCACGGCTGATGACGGCTTCGCCACGGGCGTTTTCGACGCGGTCCAGATAAACCTCGACTTCGTCACCCACCTCGATCGAGGGGGCCTCGCCGGGGTTTGCGAATTCTTTCAGGTCAACGCGGCCTTCCATTTTGTAGCCGACGTCGATGATGGCCTGGCCCGCCTCGATGGCGATGACCTTGCCCTTGACGACCGAACCCTCTTCGGGGGTGTCGATCTCAAAGCTCTCTTTCAAGAGGGCTTCGAATTCATCCATAGATGCTTTAGCGCACATGCAGTTTGGTCCTTTTTTCGAAGTTACTGGCCATGCGGTTGGCTCCGCCGGTCTTTGCTGGCCCTGACGCCGGTCTTTGACCAAAAACGACTCGGTCCGGCAAGCCGGCCAAGTTTCGCCCCGTCAGGATGCGCGGCCTATAGCGGGAAAGGGGGGGAGTGGCAAGCGAAAGGGGGCGCGCCATCTGCCCGCCCCCCTTATCACGACCTCTATCGCCTCACGCCACCTGACGCACCAGCGACTCAATCGGGCGGCGCACCTTTTTCTTTCCGGCCAGCCAATCCCCCTCGGCGGCGCGGTAGCCCAAGGGCAAGAGCGTCACCGCGCGCAGACCGCGTTCCCGCAGGCCAAGAATCTCATCGACCTTGACCGGGTCAAAACCCTCCATCGGCGTCGCGTCCACCCCTTCAAAGGCCGCCGCGGTCACCCCGATCCCAAAGGCGATATAGGCCTGCCGCGCCGTGTGCTGAAAATTCACCTCGGGATCGCGGGGCAGGAACATGTCTTTCAGGTTGTTGTAATAGCCTTTGACCGCCTCGGGCAACGCATCGCCCTGCTGGCGCAAGAGATCTGCAACAAAGGCATCAATCCGCTCGGCGGTGTAATTGTCCCATGCCGCAAAGACCAAAAGGTGGCTGCCATCGGTCACCTGCGCCTGATCCCAGGCCGCAGCGCGGATCTGCGCCTTGATCTCGGGGTTGGTCACCACGATCACCTCAAAGGGTTGCAGCCCGTAAGAGGTCGGCGCCAGTTGCACCGCCTTGAGGATCGCGTCCACCTTGTCCTGCGGCACGGTACGGGCAGCGTCCATCTTCTTGGTTGCATAGCGCCAGTTCAGCTTGTCGATCAGCATCGTCTTTCCCTTTCTCCATACCGGCGAATCCGGTATATTTTGGATACCCAGTATAGATAAGGGACTGGACAAACCCCGCAAGAAGGCACATTTTTGATACCCGGTTACAGAAAGGATACCGCGATGTCCCCTAGTGCCTGCACCAGCGATTGCGGTCGGATCGGCGAACTGTTGTCCCGCCTGGGCGACCGGTGGAGCATTCTGGTGATCTTTCGCCTCGGTCACGGCAAGATGCGGTTCAACGCGCTAAAGCGGGAATTGGGCATCTCACAACGGATGCTGAGTCTGCCCCTGCGCGAACTGGAGCGGGACGGGCTGATCCTGCGCACCCAATATCCGACGATCCCGCCGGCAGTGGAATATGAACTGACCGAATTGGGCCAGTCGCTGCGCGAGCCGGTCTATGCGGTCGCCGACTGGCTGATTGATCATGGCGCGGCGGTCGATCGCGCCCGGGCGGCCTTTGACGCCGCGGCAGAGACCTGAGAGGCTAGCGCCCGAGACGGCGCGAGACTTCGGCAAGGGCGGCGGCAACCGCCTCTTCGATGGTCATTTCGCTGGTGTCGATCATCACCGAATCCTCGGCGGCCCGCATCGGCGCATCGGCGCGGCTGGCATCGCGGGTATCACGCTCGACCACGGCGTGCAGCACCTGATCATAATCGCCCCCGATTTCCAGATGCCGCCGCCGCGCCCGCACTTCGGCACTGGCCGTGACAAAGAGCTTAACCTCGGCCCCAGGGCAAATGACCGTGCCGATATCGCGCCCGTCCAACACCGCCCCGCCCTCGCGCCGGGCAAAGCGCCGCTGAAAATCGAGCAGCGCGGCGCGCACTTCGGGGATCACCGCCACGCGGCTGGCCGCCTGCCCCGCCTCAAGCGTGCGCAGATCGTCCCGCGCCAGATCTTCGGGTATCAGCCCCAACGCAGCAGCCACCGGATCGCCGCCTTTGACACCAACCGCCCGGTAAAGCGCACCCGTATCGAGATGGGCAAAGCCGAAATGCGCGGCAACCGCCTTGGAAATCGTACCCTTGCCCGCCGCGGCGGGGCCGTCGATGGCGACCGTGAATTGCATGACTGCCTCCTGCTCTCTCTTCCCTTACGACCTGAAACCGGTTGATGTAAACCGCCCCGGCGGGTGGCCCGGGATCAGCCCCGGCGGGTCGCGGCGCCAAAGCCGTTCATCAGCCCCTCGAAGATCGGGAAAGACGTGACGATGGGCGAACCGTCATCCACCGAAATCTCGGCTTTCGCGGCCATACCAGCCACCAGAAACGACATGGCGATCCGGTGGTCGAGATGGGTCTTGCAGGTTGCCCCGCCCGGCATGCCGCCCGGCCCCATGCCATGAACGATCAGCGTATCCTCGTCTTCCTCGATCTTGACGCCGCAAGCCTCCAGCCCCCGCGCCATCGCGTCGATCCGGTCGCTTTCTTTGACCCGCAGTTCTTTGACCCCGCGCATCAACGTTCGGCCTGTGGCAAAGGCCGCGACAACCGACAGGATCGGATATTCGTCAATCATGCTGGGCGCGCGATCGGGTGGAACCTCGATGCCCTTCATGTCGTCCGAGAACCGAACGCGCAGATCCGCCACCGGCTCCCCGCCCTCTTCGCGGGGGTTCAGAAAGTCGATCTTGGCCCCCATCTCGACCAGAGTGATATAAAGGCCATTGCGGGTCAGGTTTTGGCTGACACCGGGCACGGTGATATCCGACCCTTCGACAATCAGCGCCGCGCAGGTCGGGAAGGCCGCCGAGGACGGATCGCGTGGCACCGCCACGGTTTGCGGCCGCAATTCGGGCCGGCCGGTCAGGGTGATGACATGGCCCTCGCCGGTTTTCTCGACATGAAGCTGCGCGCCAAAACCCACCAGCATCCGCTCGGAATGGTCGCGGGTCGGCTCTTTCTCGATCACCACGGTCTCACCCGGCGCATTCAGGCCCGCCAGCAGGACCGCCGATTTGACCTGCGCACTGGCCACGGGCAGCGCGTAACGCACCGGCACCGGATTGGCGGCGCCCACAACAGTCATCGGCAGCCGCCCGCCCTTGCGTCCATAGGCCTGCGTACCGAACAAGGACAGCGGATCGGTGACCCGCCCCATCGGACGCTTGCGCAAGCTGGCATCGCCGGTGAAGGTCGCGCTGATCGGGGTTGTCGCCATCGTCCCCATGATCAGCCGCACCCCGGTGCCCGAGTTGCCGCAGTCGATCTCATCCGCCGGTTCGGAAAAGCCGCCAACGCCGACGCCGTTCACCGACCAGGCGCCCGGACCGTGCTGGGTGACGGTCGCCCCAAAGGCCCGCATCGCCGATGCCGTATCCAGCACGTCCTGCCCTTCCAGCAGACCGGTGATCCGCGTCTCGCCCACCGCCATCGCGCCAAAGATCAGCGCCCGGTGCGAGATCGACTTGTCGCCCGGCACAGCGGCCTCACCCGTCAGGGGGCCGCATTTCGCGGAAATCATCGGTTGCGCTTCGCCATGGCCGGACATCGTTTTCTCCCGAAAGTGACTGGCAGCCTGATAGCGCAAGCAAGGGGGCGGGTCCATGGGGGCCTGCGCCGGGCAAGCGGGGCTTGAACGGGGGCGGCGCGGCCTCATATCCAAGGGGATGAACAGGCGCAAAGTGATCAAGGGGGCCGCGGGCATGGCTGCTGTTGCGGCCGTAGGCGGCGTGGCAATGGCAAACGGCAAGAACAAGTACTACAGCGGCCCGGTCAGCGACCATTTCGACGGCACACGCTTTTTCAACCCCGGGGGCGAGGCGCCGCGCGGCGGGATGGACTTGCTGCGCTGGCAATTTGGCGGCGGCAAGAAGGTCTGGCCGAAATCCGTCCCCCTGCCCGAAGCTGCGCAGCCTGACCCACGCGCCGATGATCTGCGCATCACCATGGTCGGCCATGCAACGATGCTGATCCAGACTGCCGGGCTAAATATCCTGACCGATCCGGTCTGGTCGGACCGCGCCAGCCCGCTGGCCTTTGCCGGGCCGAAACGGGTGACTGCCCCGGGCATCGCCTTTGACGATCTGCCAAAAGTCGATCTGATCCTGCTCAGCCATAATCACTATGACCATCTGGACCTGACCACCCTCGCCGGGCTGGAGCGGGATCACAAACCGCTGATCGTGACGCCGCTGGGCAATGATGCCATCCTGCGCCCTGACCTGCCGAAGGCGCGGATCGAGACGCGTGACTGGGATCAGGCCGTCAGTTTCGGCCCGCTGACGCTGCATTTCGAGCCGTGCCATCACTGGTCGGCCCGCGGAATGGGCGACCGTTCCATGGCGCTCTGGGCCGCCTTCGTGATCGACGGCCCGGCGGGCAAGGTCGTGCATATCGGCGATACCGGCTTTGACAGTGGCAAGCCCTACCGGCGGCTTCGCGCGCGTCATGGGGTGCCACGCGCCGCGATCCTGCCCATCGGCGCCTATGAGCCGCGCTGGTTCATGCGCGCCCAGCATCAGAACCCCGAAGAGGCGGTGCAGGGGCTGGAGATTCTCGGCGCGGCCTCGGCCATCGGGCATTACTGGGGCACGTTCCAATTGACCGATGAGGGGCGCGAAGAACCACCCGAGGCGCTGGCCACCGCGCTGCGCAGCCGCAGCCTTGCGCCCGCCCGGTTTCAGCCGCTGGCCCCCGCCGAGGTTTGGACCCCGCCAGAGGCCTGAATGGCCTATTTCTTGGCACCTGCCTGCGGATGGGCGATCTGACCGTGGTCCACCAAATCCCAGGGCAGGCCGGCATTGCGGTAAATGCGCTTGTTCAGCCGGGGATAATCGCCGACGTCGTGATCCAGACGTTGCCCGACGACGATGCAGCGAAAAACCTCGGTCCCGGTGTTGCGGATCGAATGCGCCAGCCCGCCCTTTCGGTAGCCGATGAAATCGCCCGGGCCGATGGCATGCTCTGCCTCGCCAATCACTGCCGTCGCCTGCCCGGCGAGGACATAGACGCATTCATCCTCAAAATGATGGACGTGATGCTCGGTCGTCTCATGGCCTGGTGCGACCTCGATGAGGTGAAAGCCAAGGCCGGTCAGGCCGGTCAAATCACCCAGCGATTTGTTGACCCTTTTCGCGTTGGCGTTCAGAAAATGGGTCTTTTCCAACCCCTGCATTGCCGCGATCTCTGCGGCCCGGACCAGATAGCGTTCGTCAGACATGTCGCCCCCTTTGCACATGGGGGCAGGCTAGCGATCTGGCCGCAAAGGGGAAATCACAATCGGCGGAAGGTGAGGTAATGCGGGGCGCGCCCTTCACGCAGCGCCTTTTGTTCATAGCGGGTCGAGAGCCAATCCTCCCACGCACCACCCTGCCCCGCCTGCGCGATCAGGGCAAAGCCGGCAGGCGGCACTTCTTCCAACGTCTGACGAACATAATCGGGGATGTCGGTGGCCACGCGGAATTCCGCGCCCGGCTTCATCACCCGCGCCAGATGGCGCAGGGAACCGGGCGTGACAAAGCGGCGGCGG
>CALLZQ010000255.1 GCA_937858255.1 uncultured Tabrizicola sp. | reverse complement strand
AGGTGCTGGTGAACGAGGTCATCGACGCCTTTCGCGACCGGTATGAAACCCGGGTCGAACTGGTCGAAACCGCCGTTGAGGATGTCGAGTTCAAGGTGCCGCGTATCCTGCGTGAACCGGCCTGACCCACACCGGCGGCGCCTGCCGCGCGATGACGGGAAAATTCAGGTGACAAGCCATTGGGCGCGGGGCAATTTGGCGCCATGCGCGCGCTTTGGTTCATGGCTTCCCCCCCCTCGCAACGGCCCCGCCGGGTCTCTTGGCCGGCTTGCGGCGCCGTGCGTCCCCGGCTGATGCGCTGCCTGACATTGGGTCTGGCCATGGTGCTGCCGCTGATGGCACAGGCGGGCCAGCAGGCCCAAGAGAGCGATCCCGAACTCGAATTTGTCGAGCGGCTGCGCGAAGATGTCGTGGGGCTGGACACGCTGGTCTATCTGCCCGAGATCGCCCCACCTGCCCCCTGTGGCACAACCACCCCTGCCACCCGCGCTATCCTGACGGGGGCGAATTTCTGGTCCGGCGACAGGGGCTATGATCTGACCGCCACGGAAAACGATACCGACCTGCTGGCCAAGGCGCTGGTTGCGCGCGGGGCAAGGGCCTCGAACATCCTGCGGCTGGGCCGGGAATATGCCACCGCCTGGGGCTTTGAACAGGCGGCCGGCAAACTTCTGGCCGCAACCCCGTGCGGCGACAGTGTGATCCTGCATTTTTCCGGCTGGGTGATGGGGCCAGAGATGTTCACCCCCGCCAGCACGGAATACGGCCCCTTTGTCGAGAAGGAAGAGAATGACACCTTGCTCGACTGGGCGACGATGGACATGGGCTGGCAGCCCGCCAACGAAACCATCGCCAAGGGGCCGTGGATCGTCCTGAACCAGAGCGATTATGGCAAAGCCGATGTACTGTCAGCCTTTGCCCTGTCGGATATCGTTACCAGACTGCGCAATCGCGGCGCCGATGTGACGGTGATCCTTGACACCTCGACCGCCGAGGATCTGCGGCTGGAGGACCGGCAGGCCCGCGTCGATCCCAAGGGGCTGTGGCGAACCCGGATGAACCCGGCGACCCTGCCGCCGGAAACGCAGGTGCTGCTGAATTCGCAGGCCGGGGCCTTTAGTGTGTTCTATGGCACCGCCAGCGGTGAAATCACCCTGGAAATGGCGCTGCCCGCCGAAGACCCCGAGGCGGTGAATTACGGCGCCTTTTCGTTTTCTTTCGCGCAATCGCTGCTGTCGGCGGAACGCAGCACGCCTTCGGCGATCTCACGCGGCCTGGCCCAGATTGATCTGGGCGAGGGGCGGACGCGGGAATGGACCTATCTGGTTTCCACCACCGACCCCGACCGTGACATGATCGTGGAACGCCGCCCGCCGGCCACCACCGAGGGCGGCACGATCCGTATCCTCTC
>CALLZQ010000254.1 GCA_937858255.1 uncultured Tabrizicola sp. | reverse complement strand
GGTCGCGCGCTACCGCGATGTCGGCGTGCGTCAGGGCCTGCTCTTGGCGGGCGGTGTGGCGACGCCCCATGGCGATTACCACACCTCGATGCAGCTCTTGGAATCCGGGGCCTTTGATGGCTTTGACCGCCTGCATGTGGCGGGCCACCCCGAGGGTAACAAGGACATCGACCCCGATGGCTCGGACAAGATGGTGATGGAGGCCGCGCGCTGGAAATCCGCCTTTGCCGAGCGCACCGACGCCAAGATGGCGATGGCCACCCAATTCTGCTTTGACGCGCAGCCGGTGATCGACTGGGTGAACCGCCTTCAGGCCGAGGGCGTCGCCCTGCCCGTCCATATCGGTGTCGCTGGCCCGGCCAAGTTGCAAACCCTGATCAAATTCGCCATCGCCTGCGGTGTCGGCCCCTCGCTGAAGGTGCTGCAAAAGCGCGCGATGGATGTGTCCAAGCTGCTGTTGCCCTATGAGCCGACCGATTTCCTGGCCGATCTGGCGGCGCACAAGGCCGCCAACCCCGGCTTTGGCATCGAGCAGGTCCACTTCTTCCCCTTGGGCGGCATCAAGACCAATGCCCAGTGGGTCACCGAAAACGGCGGCGCCGCAGGCAAGCCGGCCCGCGCCGCCTGAACTTTAGAAAAAGGTTGAACAATGACCCGCACCGTCCTTGAATCCAAATCGAAAACTGTCATCATCGGTTTCGACGAACCCTTTTGCGTGATCGGCGAGCGGATCAACCCCACCGGGCGCAAGAAACTGGCCGCCGAGCTTGAGGCCGGCAATTTCGAGACCGTGATTAAGGACGCGCTGGAACAGGTGGCCTGCGGGGCGACGGTTCTGGACGTGAACTCGGGCGCGGTCTTTACCAACAAGATGGCCGAGGATCCGCGCTACGCCGACAACAACTTTGTCGAGCCGCCGC
This sequence comes from uncultured Tabrizicola sp., assembly GCA_937858255.1. Lineage (GTDB taxonomy): Bacteria > Pseudomonadota > Alphaproteobacteria > Rhodobacterales > Rhodobacteraceae > Pseudotabrizicola. Next base: position 426 of record CALLZQ010000254.1, on the reverse strand, counting down.
TGATGAAGGCGCTGATCGAGATCGTTCAGCAGACGGTCGATGCGCCGCTCTGCATCGACTCCTCGGTGCCTGCTGCGCTGGAGGCGGGCCTTGCCGCCTGTGAGGGGCGCCCGCTGCTCAATTCGGTGACGGGTGAGGAAGAGCGTCTGGAGCTGGTGCTGCCGCTGGTCAAGAAATACAATGTGCCGGTGGTGGCGATTTCGAATGATGATACCGGCATTTCGCCCGATCCCGATGTCCGCTTTGCCGTGGCGAAAAAGATCGTCGAGCGCGCTGCCGATTTCGGCATTCCCGCCCATGACATCGTGGTGGACCCGCTGGTGATGCCGGTGGGCGCCATGGCCAGTGCCTGGCAGCAGGTCTTTACCCTCGTCCGTCGACTGCGCGACGAATTGGGCGTGAACACCACCTGCGGCGCCTCGAATA
>CALLZQ010000253.1 GCA_937858255.1 uncultured Tabrizicola sp. | reverse complement strand
CGCCCCTCCATGGGCGTCATCACGAACTTGCCCCCCGCGACCATTACCGGATTGCGCAGTTGGACGGATGGCGCCCACAGATCAAGGTGATAGCCCCGCTCACTTTCCAGCGGCACGTTCAGGCCCATCCGCCGGGCCAAGGGGCCAGACCATGCACCCGCCGTCAGCACGGCTGCGTCACAGCCCAGCGGCGCCCCATTGGCGATGACAGCCGTGACCCGCCCGCCATCGGTCTGCACATCACTGACCTCGGCCCGCAGCACCGCCCCGCCCTGCTGCGTCACATGCGCCACCAGCGCCGCCGTATAGCCACCCGGGTCGCGGATATAGCCATGCCCGCCCAGCCGCGCGGCAAAGCCGATGTCGGGGCCCAGCGCCGGATCGGCATTGGCAACCCCGGCCCGGTCCAACTCGTCCCAGACAAACCCCGCCTTTGCCCGCAGGCCCCAGCCAAAGGCATCGCCCGCGAAATGCGCCCGGTCACGATAGAGGAACAGATAATCCGACGGGACGACATAGCCCTCGGCCCCCGTCCCCGCCGCCAGATCCTGATGCGCCGCAAGACTGCCCGACGTCAGCCCGGCAAGCGCGCGGGCCGTGGCGCGGGTACGCGCCTCGGTCCCCTGCGCCAGATAGCGGATCAGCCAAGGAGCCAGACGCGGCAGATAGGACCAGCGCAGGAACAAGGGCTGCCCCGGGTCCAGCGCCATGCGCGGCGCCTTTTTCCACAGGCCCGGCACCGTGACCGGCACGATGGAGCAGGCGGCAAGGATGCCGCCATTGCCATAGCTCGCCCCCGCCCCGGGCCCCTGCCGGTCGATCACCGTCACCCGCACCCCAGCGCGTTGCAGCCAGATCGCGGTGGACAGGCCGACGATCCCCGCCCCGATGATCGCCACATGGCGGGGGGCGGCATCGGTCATGCAATCCACTCCGACACTGGTGCTGCCGCCTGATGCAGGGGCTGCGAGATCACATCGACCAGCGTCGGCCCGTCATGGGCAATGGCCTCGCGCAGCACCCGCTCCAGATCAGCCGGGTCCTCCACCCGCCAGGATTTGACCCCATAGGCCGCCGCCACCGCCGCATGATCGGTGCGCCCGAAATCTACGTTGTGAAACCGCTGGCCAAAGCCCGCATT
>CALLZQ010000252.1 GCA_937858255.1 uncultured Tabrizicola sp. | reverse complement strand
AGGGCGATCCAATACCAAAGGTTTGAAAAGGACCGCATGTCGATCAGGACGAAGATCAGTTCGTACCAGTTCACCCGTTACCCTTTCCGCTGGCATGGCCTAAGGCTTGGCACACGCGTCATTCGATGGCAGAGAGGATGCAAAGCTGCAAGCCCTCTAGCCCGCGAGACATTGCCGATGCGTCCGACCGTTGCCCCCACGCCTACCTCTCGTTTTCGCCGCCTGCGCCGCAGTCCGGCCCTGCGGGCGCTGACCCAAGAGAATGTGCTGTCGGTCAACGATCTGATCTGGCCGGTTTTCGTGCGTGAGGGCGAGGGCCTGCGCGAGCCTGTCGCCTCAATGCCCGGGGTGGAACGGTTGTCGGTCGATCAGGTGGTGCGCGCGGCGGTCGAGGCGGCGGAGCTGGGCATCCCGGCGATCTGTCTCTTCCCCTACACCGATCCTGCGAAAAAGACTGAGGCCTGCGAAGAGGCCTGGAACCCCGACAACCTCGCCAACCGGGCGATCCGGGCGATCAAGGCCGAGGTGCCAGAGATCGCGGTGATGACCGATGTCGCGCTCGACCCCTATAACGCCAATGGCCATGACGGGCTGGTGCGCGAGGGGATCATCCTCAACGATGAGACGGTCGAGGCGCTGGTCAAGATGAGCCTCGTTCAGGCCGAGTGCGGCGCCGATATCCTTGGCCCCTCGGACATGATGGATGGCCGCATCGGCGCGATCCGCGCGGCGCTGGAGGCGGCGGGCCACAGGGATGTGGCGATCATGTCCTATGCGGCCAAATATGCCAGCGCCTTTTATGGCCCGTTCCGCGATGCGGTCGGGGCTTCGGGGGCGCTGAAGGGGGACAAGAAGACCTATCAGATGAACCCGGCCAACAGCGATGAGGCGATCCGCCTGATCGAGCGCGATCTGAGCGAGGGCGCCGATATGGTGATGGTCAAACCCGGCATGCCCTATCTGGACATCTGCCAGCGGGTCAAGGCGACCTTTGGCGCGCCGACCTATGCCTATCAGGTCTCGGGCGAATATGCGATGATCCGGGCGGCGGCGCAAAACGGCTGGATCGACGGGCACAAGGTGATGCTGGAAAGCCTGATGGCCTTTCGCCGGGCCGGCTGCGACGGGGTCTTGACCTATTTCGCCCCCGAAGTGGCGCGGGCCTTGCGGGCGGGTACGGTCTGAGTCCCGCGTGCGGAACGCCGCCCATCGCACAATCGGCTGATGACAGCCCCGGCGTCTGGCGCTAGAGTTTGCGCCAGAAAGGGCCGACAGAGCCCGGCCGAACGGCCTGCCAGACATGTGCAAGAGGTACAGAGCATGACCATCCTTTCCAGACGCGGCTTTCTGGCCGCCAGCGGCGCGACCGGCCTTCTCGCGGCCTGTGGCAACGGTATCGGTTCGACCGGTGCCGCGCAGATCGATGCCCGGGTCGATGCCACCCGCGACTTTCTGTTCAACAGCTATCCCGGCACGCGCGACCTTGCCGCACAGGCGGCGGGGGTGCTGTTCATGCCGCTGATCACCGAGGCGGGGGTTGGCGTCGGCGGCGCCTATGGGCGCGGCGCGCTGCGTGTGGGCGGGGTCACGGTCGATTACTATGCCGCCGCCAAGGCGACCTTTGGTCTTCAGATCGGGGCGCAGCAATATGCCCATGCGCTGTTCTTCATGACCGAGGCAGCGCTGGGTCAGTTCCGCCGCAGCCCCGGCTGGGCAGCAGGCGCGGATGTGCGTTATGCGACCCCGGCGCAGGGCGCGAGCCTTGGCAAAGAGACGACCGAACTGGAGCCGGTGATCGCGCTGGTCTTTGGCCAGCAGGGCCTGATCGCCGGCGCGACCATTGCCGGCACCAAATATACCCGCATCATTCCTTAAGGCCCGCCTCTGGCGCGACCCGGCGCCAGAGCATCCGGTCGCCGTCGATCACCTCACCCGTTTCGGCAAAGCCGTAGCGGCGGTAAAAGCCTATGTTGGAATGGGCGGTGTCGGCGACGCCCAGTTTCAACCGCTCGAACCCCCAGT
>CALLZQ010000251.1 GCA_937858255.1 uncultured Tabrizicola sp. | reverse complement strand
GCCGAACGCGCCCGGGCGATCCTGCGGTCGGTCGATGAATTGCAGGATCTGGCCCGCGCCGCGCAGCACCCGCTGTTGGGCCGGTTGCGGATCGGGGTGATCCCGACCGTCGCCCCCTATCTGTTGCCCGGGGTGATCACGGCCCTTGCTGCGCGGTTTCCCGGCCTTGACCGGCGCCCGCGAGGGGCGGTGCCGGGCAAGCTGATCCAGGATCTGCAAGAGGCGCGGCTGGATGCGGCGATTGTCGCGCTGCCGATCTCGGAACCCAGCCTGACCGAAGTGCCGCTGTTCGATGAGGAATTCGTGCTGGCCCGCCCGGCGGATGAGGCAGGGCGCCCGGTGCCCGATGCTGCCAGCTTGCGCGAGATGCGGCTCTTGCTGTTGGAAGAGGGGCATTGTTTCCGCGATCAGGCGCTGGCCTTCTGCAACCTTTCCGCCAGTGCGACGCGCGAGTTGATGGAGGGTAGTTCGCTGGCCACGCTGGTGCAGATGGTCGGCGCCGGTATCGGCGTGACGCTGGTGCCGGAGATGGCGCTGGCGGTCGAAACCCGTTCGGCCGAAGTGGCTTTGCAACGCCTTCGCCAGCCTCGCCCGCAGCGGACCATCGGCATGGTCTGGCGAAAATCCTCGCCGCTGGCCGAGGCTTTGGGTGAGATTGCCGAGGTGGTGCGCAGCGTCGGAATGGCGCAAAAGCCCACCCACATTACCCGCTGACCGGCATTCCGCGACCGGAAATGTCGCATCCGGGGCTGATCTTTGCGAAATTCCGGCCTAGCTGGGGGCAAGACAACAGGACGGGCAGGCCGATGGGTTACTTTCTGGGCGTGGACACGGGCGGCACCTATACCGATGCCGTGGTGGTGGATGAGGCGGCAACCGCCGTCATCGGCAAGGCGAAATCGCTGACCACCCGTTCAGATCTGGCGCTGGGGATCGGCGGGGCGGTGGATGCCGCGCTGGCCGCCGCCGGGGTGCAGGCCACCGAAATCTCGCTCGTGTCCCTTTCAACCACACTCGCCACCAATGCGCTGGTCGAGGGTCAGGGGGGCCGCGTCGCGCTGGTCTTCATTGGGTTTGATGCGGGCGATGAGGCGCGGGCGGGCTTGGATGAGGCGCTGAAGGGCGATCCGATCCTGCGTTTTCCGGGGGGGCATGGTCATGCCGGTCAGGAAATCGCCCCGCTCGATCTGGCGGCGCTGGAGGCGGCGGTCGCCGGCCTTGCCGATCAGGTGATGGGGTTTGCCGTCGCCGCGCGTTTTGCCACCCGCAACCCGGCGCATGAGATTGCCGCCCGCGATCTAATCCGACGGGTCACGGGGCGGGCTGTCACCTGCTCACATGAATTGTCGGCCAATCTGAACGGGCCGAAACGGGCGCTGACGGCTGTGCTGAACGCCCGGCTGATCGGCATGATCGACCGGCTTGTCGCGGCCTGTGAGCGGCATCTGGCTGCTGTCGGCATCAGCGCCCCGCTGATGGTGGTGCGCGGCGATGGCGCGCTGATCTCGGCGGCCATGGTGCGCGAACGTCCGATTGAAACCATCCTCTCCGGCCCCGCCGCCAGCATCGTTGGCGCCCGCTGGCTGACCGGGGCGCGCGATGCGTTGGTTTCCGACATTGGCGGGACAACGACGGATGTTGCCCTCCTGCGTGACGGCCTGCCCGAGATCGACCCCGAGGGCGCCCGCGTCGGCGGGTTGCGCACCATGGTCGAAGCGGTCGCCATGCGGACCACCGGACTAGGTGGCGATTCCGAGGTGCATCTGATCACCGAAGGGCTGACGGGCGGTCTGCGCCTTGGCCCGCGCCGGCTGATCCCGGTCTCGCTCTTGGCGGTTGACCATGGCGCCATGGTGCATGAGAGCCTTGACCGCGCCCTCTCGACCGAGACCTCGGGCGAACATGACGGGCGGTTTGTGGTGCCGATGGGCGGGCAGGCGGGCGGGCTGACGCCACGCGAGACGACGGTTCTGGAGCGTATCCGCCAGCCAATGCCGCTCGCGCAGGCCCTCACCTCGCGGCTGGAGGTGGCGGCACTGGAGCGGTTGGTGGCGCGGGGGCTGGTGATGCTCTCGGGCGTGACGCCCTCGGATGCCAGCCATGTGCTGGGGCGTCTCTCGGCCTGGGACGGTATGGCCGCAGAAAAGGCGCTGCGCCTGTTGGGCCGGCGGCGCAATGGCGCGGGCGAGCGGTTTGCCACCGACCCGGCGCAATTGGCGCAATCCATCGTCGATCAGTTGACCGCCCAGACCGCCGAATGTCTGCTAGAGGCCGCTTTCGCCGAAGACCCCGCTTTCGCCGGCGAACCGCCAGAGACGCTCGCCCGTCATCCGCTACTGCGCGCCGGGCTGTCGGGTCATCGCGGCGTGGTTGAGATCACCGCCCGACTGGGGGTGCCGGTCATTGGCCTTGGCGCCTCGGCCCCGTCTTATTACGGCGCGGTGGGGGAACGGCTGGGCTGTGAGATGGTCCTGCCCGAACATGCCGGCGTCGCCAATGCCATCGGCGCCGTGGTCGGTCAGGTCAGCCAGCGGGTCAGCGGCGAGATCACCTCGCCCGGCGAGGGCCGCTTTGCCGCGCATCTGCCCGGCGGGGTCGAGATTTTCAACACGCTCGATCTGGCGCTGGCGGCGATGGAATCGGCCCTGACGGCCGAGGCGCGCGCGCGCGGCAAACGTGCCGGGGCCGTGGATCTGCACCTGACCGCCCGCCGCGATGTCAAAGAGGCCAATATCGAGGGCCGCACCATGTTCATCGAGGCCAGCGTGACCGTCACCGCCAGCGGCCGCCCCCGCGTCGCGCATGAGCTTGATGCAGCGGAATGAAGATTTGCCCTTGACGTCCCCGGGGCCGCACAATAGGACGCCCGCCAGTGGCTAGGTAGCTCAGCTGGTTAGAGCGTGCGACTCATAATCGCAAGGTCGAGGGTTCGAGTCCCTCCCTCGCCACCACTTCCCTCTCTGTGCAGGAAGACGCCCTCAGCGGGCCAGGGCCGGGGCGAACAGGCTGGCCAGATGCTGCTGGCCCTGCCGATACCCCTCGAGCGTCTGACCCGGAAATTTCAACCCCATCGCCGCCGTCAGGATCGTGCGGGCCACCGCTTCGGGCGGGCCGATATCCTCGGGCGGGTTCAGGTTGGCGACCCATGCGGCCAAGGCCGCGATCTTGCGCGCCTCAGCCGCGCGGATCAGATCGGCGGCAATGGTAAATCCGGCCTCCATCAGTTCATCGCCATGGGGGGAGGCAAAAATCATCTCGATCAGCGCGCCGTCCTTGGCCGCAAAACCCGCCGCCAGAGCCGCCTCGACCGTCAGGCCGGGCCGGGCCAGCGCCGCCTCTATGCCGGTGACAGCCTCGGACATGAACCTTTCGACCAGATGGCGGAAAATGTCTTCCTTATTGCGGTAATGCAGATAAAGCGCCGAGCGCGACATGCCCGCCTGACGCGCGATATCATCCATGGCGCAGCGCCGATAACCATGCGCGGCAAAGGCCTGCATGGCCGCATCGAGGATCTCGGCCTGTTTGCCGCTCAGAGGATCATGCGCGTTCATCCCCGGGGTTTTAGCCGCTTTTCCGGCGGCTGACAAAAATCTTTTACCGCCATTTGACAAAATGACACTTTAAGCTCATTTTGTCATTACCCCGTGAATGTGCCGAGGAGTCGTCATGCCAACCGAACTGACCGTCAACGGAACACAGGTCGTGATCGACCTGCCCGCAGAGACGCCGCTGCTCTGGGCGCTGCGCGACGGGCTGAACCTGACCGGCACCAAATACGGTTGCGGCGTCGCCGCCTGTGGTGCCTGCACCGTGCATGTGAACGGTATGGCCGAACGGTCCTGCCAGATTACACTGGGCGAAGTGGCGGGGGCAGAGATCACCACCATCGAGGGGCTGGGCAGCCCAGATGCGCTGCATGCCGTGCAAGCGGCCTGGATTGCCGGACAGGTGGCGCAATGCGGCTATTGCCAGTCCGGGCAGATCATGCAGGCGGCGGCGCTGTTGTCGGAAAACCCCGCCCCCTCGGTGCAAGGGATAGATGAGGCGATGCAGGGCAATCTGTGCCGCTGCGGCACCTATCCGCGCATCCGGGCCGCCGTGCTGGATGCCGCCAAACGCTTGCAGGAGGTGTGAGATGCGCGCCGCCAAAATTGCCCGCCGCAGCTTTCTGATCGGTTCTGCCGCCATTCTGGGCGGGGTCGCCTTTGGGACCTGGCGTTATCTGACACCCTATGCCAACCCGATTGCCGGCATGGGGCGCGGGGCGATCACCCCCTATGTGCTGATTGATGCCGAGGGGGTTGCCATCATCGCCCCCCGGGCCGAGATGGGACAGGGCATTCAATCCACGCTGGCCGCGCTGGTGGCCGAAGAGATGGACATCGCCTGGGATCAGGTGCGGGTGCTGCATGGCCCGCCGGCCAGCGCCTATTACAACGGCAAGATGCTGGAAGATGCCATTCCCTTCCCGCCGCATGACCGCTCGGCCTTGGTCGAGGCCATGCGTGGCGCGACAGAGATTCCGGCGAAATTCCTGGCGGTGCAACTGACCGGCGGGGCGGCCCCGGACCCGGGCGGGTGTGACCAAAGGGGGGGCGGCCGGGGCCGGGCGGGGGGGGGGGCGGACGCCGGCGGCGGCCCCCCGCTCGG
>CALLZQ010000250.1 GCA_937858255.1 uncultured Tabrizicola sp. | reverse complement strand
GAACTCCTCCCCCGCGCCGCCGCCGATCAGACCGTCATCGGCCCCGCCGTTCAGGCTGTCATTGCCGCCCTCGCCCTCGATCCGGTCGGCGCCCGTGCCGCCAAACACCAGATCGCCAAGGTCAAAGACGCTGTCCCCGGCCACAAGGCTGTCATTGCCCGCGCCCCCCTCCAGCGTATCGGCCCCGGCGCCGCCCACCAGCGTGTCATCGCCCTCGCCGCCCGACAGGCTGTCATCGCCAAAGCCGCCGTCGAGGATGTCATTCGCCCCCGCGCCCGAAAGCTGGTCATTGCCGCCGCCCCCGAACAGCAGATCGACCCCGGCGCCGCCGTCGATGGTCTCGGGATTGCCCTGACCGATGCGCAGATTGGCGCCCGAGAGGCTGATCTGGTTCAGGCCGAACACCTGCCCGGCAAAGCTGAACAGCTCGACATTGCGGACCAGATCGACCCCGCCCAGCGGCGTCACCACCAACAGCCCGCTGGCCGAATTGAAGAAATGCACCTCATTCGGGCCGGCACTGTAGACCGCCATATCGCCCGGCCCCGGCCCGCCCACCACCGACTGGTTGCCGCCCCCGTCGATCGCATCATTGCCCGGGCCGCCGATCAGCGTATCGCTGCCCTCGCCCCCTATCAGCGTGTCATCGCCTGCCCCGCCTTGCAGCAGATCCGAAGAGGTCGGCCCCAGGACCGTGGTCCGCCCGACGATCAGATCGCTGAAGGCCGAGCCGATGATGCCCTCGACCCCGCCGACCGCATCGCCCTGCGCCCAGCCGGTCTGGGGAATGGTGCCGGTATTCTCCATATCCAGCGAGATCGGGCCGGGGGCGTTCTGATAGCTGGCAATGTCGATCCCGCCCTCGGTGCCGTCATCGGCGATCCGGTCGGGGCCGGCGCCCATGATGTAGAAATCGGCCCCGCCCTGCCCGTTCATCCCGTTGGTGCCGCCGCCGCCATCGAGCGTGTCATTGCCGCCGCCGGCAAAGATATTGGTGATACCCGGCCCGCCGATCAGCACATCGTTATTGTCGAAGCCCACCAGATCGCTGTCGGCGGCCAGTGTGGTCGAGACATGGCTGAACTGGCTGAGAAAGGCGCGCAGCGGCCCGTCATTGCCGGCGACAAAGCTCTGCACCACCGCCGTGCCCAGGGCCGCCGCCGCAAAGGGATCGGTGCTGATCACCGCCGCAGCCGGCTGGCTGCGCAGATGCGCCTCGGTGGCGACCTCGGGGATCAGCGCCTGAATGCGGTTGCGCTCGGCCTGCGAGGTGGCCAGCCCCAGCGCGGTCTGAAGGTTGATCAGGTCAAGGTTCACCCGCACGATGATCTGCGTCACTGTCCCGGCCACCAGCCGGGGGATGGACCCGACGCCCCCGGGCAGCGGTTCATTGGTGGCGCCGATCTGAAGGCCCGTGCCGACAAAGGTGATCTCGCTCAGAAACAGCGGAAAGCCGATGCCTTGGGTCGAGGATTGCAGCGTCAGGCGGTTCGTCGTGCTTTGATCGTCCAGTTGCACCGGATAGGCGGGGCCACGGATCCCCAGGCTCTGAAAGCCGAAATAGCCATCGACCCCCATGTTGAAGATATCCGAGACATTGCGGCTGTAAATGCCGGTCCAGGCCATGGCGCGCTCCTCAAATCAGACAGGCCCCGGCTGCGGGTACAGGTTGGGGGCGGAAAATTGCTTGAAACGGGTCCAGCCTGCCACAGGGGGGACAGGGGTCAAGACAAAAGCCCGTGCGGCGGCGCTCTGTCGCCGGGGGCGGGCGGGGCGCCTAGAATTCAAGCGACAGGCGGTGCCCGGCGCTGACCCCCGCCCCCGGCACCAGCCGCAATTCGCTGCCAAGGCGCAGCGGGCCGGGCAGCGCCCCCGTCAGCGCCCCTGTCAGCGCCCCGGGCCGCAGTTCCAGATCGCCCCGCAGTGCCAGATAGGGGTCGGTCTGGCGGCTCTGGTTGCGGATCTCGAGCAGGGCTGACGAGACATGGGTGCGGGTGCGGCTGTGATGCAGCCCCGCCGCCAGCCCCAGCCGCAGGGCCGCATCCGGGGTCAGATCGCGCCGCCAGGCAAGGCCGGCCTCAAGCTCCACGAAACGGCTGTCAAAGGTGATGCGCGCCGGATCGCGCAGGATGCCCAGCCCCTGCGGCAGCCGGTAATCCAGCCGCCCCGCCCCCATCACCGCCTGCCCGGTCAGCGCCAGCCCCGGGCGCAGGGGGCGTTCGGTCGTCAGCCCCAGCGCCCGGGCACGGTTTTGCCGCAGCCGATAGGCCGTGCCGCTGCCCGGGGTCAGCAGATCGGGGCGGATCAGCGGACGCGACCCGGGACTGCCGCCCTGCGCCGGGCCCGCCCCCGCCGCCGGCCCCAGGAACTGCTGCGCCGTCGCCCCCAGGGCCTGCGGTACGATAGACGGTTGCGCCGGGGTAGCCGCCAGCATCAGCCGGGCCGGCGGGGCATCGCCGCAGCCCGCCGGCAACAGGGCCAGCCCCACCCCGCAGACCATTCGCCGCAGCCCGGCCCAAGCGGGCTGGCCAAGCGCCCGGACACCGCCTAAACTCTGGCGCCATGTGGGTTTAAGGGAATGAATATCGATGGTTAACCTCTATGTTTCGAACACCGATCTCGACAATCTGAGCCGCTATCTGCAAACCGGCGCCGGCCCCGGCAGCTTGGATGATGTAACTCTCGATTACAGCGAGTTTCTCGACGAATACAGATTCCTCAACGGATATACCTGGTGGGAGGCCACGTCGATCACCTCGACCGGCTTTACCTGGCACCGGGTGGGCGAATTCCTGAACCCCGATTTCACCCTGCCTGATTTCACCATGTCTGTCACCGGCGCGGGCATCGGCCCGGTCGGCAGCCTTGACGATTTCGAGGCCGCGCTTGATGCCGGCATCGCCACCGGGCGGCTTGACCGGATCTCGCTGGCCCGCAATGGCATCGAGTTTCTGGCGCTGGAGCTGTCACCCACCAGCTATCGGCTGGTGTCGGGCAACCAGTCGCTGACCCTTGCCGGGGCGGTGGTCAACAGCTTTGAACAGGCGACGGTTCTGGCCGAGCTGCTGGCACAGGTCGATATGACGGCGCTGCTACAGATGACCGAGGCCGAGCGTCAGGCCTTTTTCGGCGAGCTGGCGGCCTTTGGCGTGACCGGGCTGACATTGCGCGACGGCGATACGGTGCTGTTCGTGCTTGAGGTCACCGAGGCCGGGCTGCATGTGGCGGCGGGCGGGATCGACATCCTGTTGCCCGGCACCTTTCCGCAGAATTTCGGCGAATTGACCGAGCTGGGCTTTGCCGCCCAATCGGCCTTCGAGAATGAGGGCACGCCGACCACGGTCACGCTGCTGGCGGAACTGGGCATCACCCGACTGGTGGTCCGCGATGCCGCGCTGACAACGCTGGCGACCTTCCATCTGTCCGGGCTGAACGATCTGAGCGGCGGCTATACGATCATCGGCGGGGAATGGGACAATTACCGGGTCTGGCCCGGCGCCTCGATCATGGAATTCGCCGCCAATGGCGCCCGGATCGACCTTGCCTATCTGGACGGTTCGGCCGATGCCTATGGCAGCGGTCTGGCCGTGGGGTCGGCGGGCAATGACACGCTGATGGGCGCGGGCGGCAATGATACCATTATGGGTCTGTCGGGCAATGATTTCATCGGCGGCGGCGCCGGCGGGGACATCATCGAGGCCGGGGCGGGCAATGACACTGCCTATGGCGGGCTTGGCAGCGATACCGTGCTGGGCGGCACGGGCAATGACACGATCTATGGCTCGGATGGCTGGGACCTCATCGGTGGCGGCGCGGGCAATGATTTCCTGGCCGGCGGCGAAGACGGTGACACGATCTATGGCGCAGATGGCAATGACACCATCTATACCGGCCTTGGCAGCGATCGGGTCTATGGCGGCAATGGAAATGACCGGATCCATAGCGCCGGCCCCGGCGACAACCTTTATGGCGGGGCGGGCGACGATACGATCTGGGGCGGCGCCAGTGCCGATTTCATCGTCGGCGACGACGGCAATGACGTACTGCTGGGCGGGGGCGGCAGTGACATAATCAGCACCGGTGCCGGCAATGATTTCGTCGGTGGCGGCGATGGCAACGATTGGATCGTCGCCCAGACCGGTCGGACCCGCGTCTATGGCGGCACCGGCAATGACAGGATCCATGCCGGCACCGGATCGGATACGATCACCGGCGGCCCGGGCGCCGACAGCTTTGTCTTTACCGCCGCCACGCTGGGTCTGGGCGCCAATCGCGACACCATCACCGATTTCACCAGCGGCGAGGATGTCATCAACCTCTCGGGCGCGGGGGGCCGTTTCAACGGCACCACCGGGCTTGTGGGCGGCGGAGAGCGCTCGACCTATTTCTTTGAGGCGGGCAGCCTGCTGATCGGCGATCTCAACGGCGATGGTCTCGCCGATTGGGCGCTGGCCCTGACAGGCGTCAGCAGCATTGCTGCGGGGGATCTGTTGCTCTGATCCCACGGGATCAGAGCAGGAAATCCCCCAGATCCAAGGCGGGGGCGCCGCTCAGCTCGATCACCCAGTCGGGCTGGCCGTCGCCATCCTGATCACCGATCAAGAGCACCGCCCCGGGCCGGGCAAAGGCAAAGAACGACCGCGCGCCGGCCCCCGACAGGCCGGCGCTGCCGTTATAGGCGGTGTCCAGCGCCCGCAGGTCGATGTGATCGACCCCATGGGTGAAATCGGTGATCACATCACGGCCCGCCCCGATGCCGATGGCGGCGGCATTGGCAAAGACGAAACTATCGGCGCCGGGGCCGCCATTCATCACATCGCGCCCCACACCGGGATGGATGGTATCATCGCCATAGCCGCCCCAGAGCGCATTGGCCCCCGAGACCCCATAAAGCAGGTCATCCCCCGCCCCGCCGCCAAGGCTGTCATTGCCGGCGCCGCCGATCAGCGTATCCGCCCCCTCTTCGCCACGCAGCGCATCCTGGCCCGCGCCCCCTTCCAGCAGATCGCCGCCATCGCCGCCCAACAGCCAGTCATCCCCCCCCGCCCCCGCCAGCCGGGCATCCCCCGGCCCGCCCCGCAGGGTATCGGCCCCCTCGGCGCCCCCGGCAGTATCGTCGCCCCAGC
>CALLZQ010000249.1 GCA_937858255.1 uncultured Tabrizicola sp. | reverse complement strand
GGCGCGAGAGAGCGGCATAGAGGCGGATCAGGTTCAGGCTGAGGCGGATCTGCGCCTCGGCCCGGGCCGGATCGGTCTTGATCGTGGACCAAGGTGCTGCGGATTGCAGATATTCATTTCCCGCAACCCAGATCGCCCGCAGCTCGGCGGCGGCCTTGCGGACCTCCCCCGCGGACATCAGCGCCTCATACTCGCGGATACGGGCGCCCAGATCGGCAATCAGCGCGGTTTCCTGCGGGCCGAACTCACCGCCCGCAGGCACCGCCTCGCCCAGTTTCGACTTGGCGAATTTGGTGACGCGGCTGACGAGATTGCCCAGCACATCGGCCAGATCCTTGTTCACCGAGACCTGGAAATTCTCCCAAGTAAACTCGGCATCGGCGCTTTCCGGGGCATGGCTCAGCAGCCACCAGCGCCAGTAATCCGAGGGCAGGATCGACAGCGCCTGATCCATGAACACCCCACGCCCGCGCGAGGTGCTGAACTGCCCGCCGTCATAGTTCAGGTAGTTGAAAGACTTGAGGTAATCGACCAGTTTCCACGGCTCGCCCGAGCCCAGAATGGTGGCGGGGAAGGACAGGGTGTGGAAGGGGACGTTATCCTTGCCCATGAACTGATAATAGGTCACATCCTCGGCGCCCTTGTCGGTGCGCCACCAGCGTTCCCACGCCGCATCGTCCAGACCGTTCGCATCGGCCCATTCGGCGGTGCCGGCGATGTATTCGATGGGTGCGTCGAACCAGACGTAAAAGACCTTGCCCTCCATCCCCGGCCAAGGCGCATCGCCCTTGCGGACCGGGATGCCCCAGTGCAGGTCGCGGGTGATCCCCCGGTCTTGCAGCCCGTCGCCGTCGTTCAGCCATTTCTTGGCGATCGAGGTGGTCAGGATCGGCCAGTCTTCCTTGCTGTCGATCCACGCCTCCAGCTTGTCGCGCAGGGCGCGCTGCATGAGGTAAAGGTGCTTGGTTTCGCGCTGCTCAAGGTTGGTACTGCCCGAGATGGTCGAATGCGGATTGATCAGATCTGTCGGGTCAAGCTGCTTGGTGCAGTTGTCGCATTGATCGCCCCGGGCCGAGTCATAGCCGCAATTCGGGCAGGTGCCCTCGATATAGCGGTCGGGCAGGAACCGGCCATCGTCGATGGAATAGATCATCTTTTCAGACACTTCGCGGATCAGGCCGTTTTCGGCCAGTTTGCCGGCGAAATGCTGGGTCAGGCGGTGGTTGCGCTGACTGGAAGAGCGGCCGAAATGATCGAACGACAGGCGGAACCCGCGGGCCAATTCGGCCTGCACCTCATGCATCTCGGCGCAATAGTCGGCGACGGGCTTGCCGGCCTTGGCGGCGGCCAGTTCCGCCGGGGTGCCATGTTCGTCGGTGGCGCAGATGAACATCACCTCATGCCCCCGCGCCCGCATGTAGCGTGCGAAGAGGTCGGCCGGAAGCTGGCTGCCGACGAGGTTGCCCAGATGCTTGATCCCGTTGATATAGGGAATGGCGGAGGTAATGAGAATCCGTGCCATGATGCGCCCTTTGCTGCCTTGGCGCCCGTTTAGCCTGTCTTGACGCGCCATGCCAGTGCCCGCTGGGGCGTTGCGTCGGCTCAATCGTGCGCCACTGCCTGATCACGTCTGCGGCAATGGTGGCGGGCAGGGCAGGCTTGCCCTCGGCGCTGTGGCCATTACCTTGCACCGCAGCAAGCAGATTGGCAGCGGGGTGCGGGATGGAAAGGGTTGAACTGGGGCGGACGGGGATCGAGGTGTCGCGGCTTTGCCTCGGCACGATGACCTGGGGCAGCCAGAACACCGAGGCCGAGGGCCATGCCCAGGCCGATCTGGCCATCTCGGCGGGCGTTACTTTCTGGGATACCGCCGAGATGTATCCGACCAATCCGGTCCGCGCCGAGACGGTCGGCGATACCGAGCGGATCATCGGCACATGGCTGCGCGCGCGGGGCGGGCGCTCGCGTCTGCAAATCGCCACCAAGATCAGCGGGGCAGGGCAGCGCATGGTGCGCGATGGGGCGCCGATCACCGGCGCCAGCTTGCGTCTGGCGGTCGAGCAATCGCTGACCCGGCTGCAAACCGATTATATCGACCTCTATCAACTGCACTGGCCCAACCGGGGCAGCTATCATTTCCGGCAGGCGTGGCGCTATCGCCCGCAGGTGACAGACCGGGCGGCGGTCGAGGCGCATATGCTTGACGTGCTGGAGGCGGCGGCGGCGCTGATCGCCGAGGGGAAGATCCGCGCCATTGGTCTGTCGAATGAAAGTGTCTGGGGCGCGGGCCTGTGGCTGTCTTTGGCCGAGCAGCATGGCCTGCCGCGCATGGCCAGTGTGCAGAACGAATACTCGCTGCTCTGCCGGCAGTTCGATACCGATTGGTGTGAGTTTTCGATGGTCGAGAACATGCCGCTCTTGGCCTTTTCGCCGCTGGCGACGGGGCTTTTGTCGGGCAAATATGCCGGCGATGTCACGCCCGAAGGGACGCGCCGCAGCTTTACCCCCGATCTGGGCGGGCGGGTCACGCCGCAGGTCTTTCCGGCGGTGGCGGCCTATCTGGGGATAGCGGCGGCGCATGGTCTAGACCCCTGCCAGATGGCGATTGCCTTTTGTCTGTCGCGGCCCTTTCCCTGTCTGCCGATCATCGGTGCAACCAGCCTTGCGCAACTGACAACGAATATTGCGGCGGCGGATCTGGTGCTGACAGAGGCGGTTCAGGTCGATATTGCCGCCGTGCATCGGCAATTTCCCATGCCCTATTGAGGGGCGGGCCTGCCGGCAGGCCACGCGGTCCTTGCATCCCGGCGCCCGCCACGCCTTTATGCCGGGAGTGTGGGTAAGGGGGTGACGCGATGCGATGGGGCTTGATGCTGGCGGCGGTCTTGGCGCTTGCCGCCTGCCAGTTCACCTTGCCGGGGCAGGGGGGCAAGGGCGATCCGACGGCACAGGGGCCGGCAGTGAACCCGATTACCGGCGGGGCGGTCGCGGTGACCCGCCCGGGTGCCCCGCCCCCCGCCCCCGGGCCGGGGGGGGCCCCGGCGAGCAGCCCCCCCCCGCCGGTCGCCCTGGCCGCTGACCCCCCCCGGGTGCCCCCCCGGGCCCCGCCAGTCGCCGATCCCGCGGTTGTGGCTGTACCGAAATCGCCGGCCCAAATGGCCTGCGAGCGCAAGAAGGGTGTCTGGACACAGGCCGGTACAACGGGTGCGGCCTTTTGCCAGCGGCCCACCCGGGATGGCGGCAAATCCTGCCGCGCCTCGGGCGATTGCGAAGGCTACTGCCTTGCCCGTTCGCGGACTTGCGCGCCGATCACGCCGATGTTCGGCTGTCAGGAGATCCTGAATGACGATGGCCGGGTGCTGACAGAATGCCTGAACTGAGCCTGATACGACGGCAGTTGCCGGTACTCGCCCTGTTCCTGCTGACGGCCTGCACCGCGCCCGCGCCGCCCGCAGGGGATTTCCGTCGGGCGGGGGCGCCGATGTGGTCGGCGGCCCAGCTTGACCTTGCGCGTTTACCTGGCCGCTGGCGGCAGGTCGGGGATTTTGCGGATAGTGAAAACGATTGCCAACCCGGGGGGGCCGAGATTTCTGGGGCGCCGGCGGCGCTGCGCCTTGCCGCGCGGCTCTGCCTTGCCGGGACTGAGCGGCGGATCAGTGGCGCCATGCTGCCCGCTGGGCCGGGGCGATTTGTCATCGGCGATCAACTCTGGTGGGTGCTTTGGGCCGATGCGGATTATCGCACCCTTGCCATCGGTACGCCTTCGGGCCAGTTCGGGCTGATCTTGAACCGCGATGGCGCGCTGCCGCCTGACCGGCTGCGTGCCGCGCGGGAGATCTTTGATTTCAACGGATATGACATCGCGCGGCTGCGCAGCTATTGACCGATGCCCGCCCGCAGCGCGCGCAGATGCGCCGGCACATCACGCGAGGCCAGGGCCGCTTCGCGCCCCAGCCAGTCAAAATGCCGGCTGAAACTCTCGACCCGGGCGCTGTCACGAAAGGCCAGATAGTGCCGCCCCAGATAGAGTACCGCCAGCATCGGGCCAAAGACGGTGATCGGAGAGGAGAACACCCGCCGCGCATCGAACAGATACAGCCGCAGTGAGGGATAGAGCGTATCCGCCAGCGCCTCGAACCCCTCGATCTGGCCCAGCCGCACACCAACGGGCAGCCCGGCGTAATAGCCGGTGCCG
>CALLZQ010000248.1 GCA_937858255.1 uncultured Tabrizicola sp. | reverse complement strand
CGGCGGCGGGGGGCGTGCCGGTGTTCTCGCTGATGCCTTCGGCGGGGGACGTCGATATCATGATCACGGCCGAGCTGATGGGGGCAGGGCGTGCCATCATGCGCGGCTTTGTCACTCCGGACCGGACCACCTTGATCACCTCGACCCATCGGGCACTGGCCGTGTCGGAAAAGATGGTGCCGGGGGATGGCTTCGCCAACAGTGATGAGGTGATGGCCGCCGCCGAGGTCGCGGCACAGCGGGTGGTCGCGGCGGATTTCGATGCGCTGGCGATTGGTGCCGGGTCGGTCATTTCGGCCAGCCTGTTCGGGGCGCTCTGCGGGGCAGGGGTGCTGCCCTTCCCGCGTGAGGCATTCGAGACCGCGATCAGCAAGGGCGGCAAGGGGATCGAGGCATCCCTGCGCGCCTTTGAGCTGGGCTATCGCGCTGCCCGGGGGGAAGTGATTGCGAGTGCCGCGGCGGCCAAGGCTGCGCGACCTGCTGCTGATGTGAAAGGGCCGGGCAAGCTGATCGCGGCCTGGCAGGCATTGCAGGCGCGCATCGATCGGCTGCCGGAAACGGTGATCCCGATGGCCCGCGCCGGTGTGCAAAAGGTCGTCGATTTTCAGGACATCGCCTATGGGGCCCAATACCTTGAACGGATCGAAGCCGTTCTGGCCAAGGACCGCGCGCCGTATGATCTGACGCGCGAGGCGGCGAAATACATCGCCAGTGCCATGGCCTATGATGACATCATCCGGGTTGCCGATCAAAAGACCCGCGCCGCACGCATGGTTCAGATCGGGCGAGAGATGGGGGCAAGGGCCGGTCAGGTGATGCAGGTGACGGAATTCCTGCATCCCCGGGCTGAAGAGCTTGTCTCGCTTTTGCCGGCGCGCATGGGTGCCCGCTGGGCGGCGAACCCGGCGCGGATGGCCCTGATCGACCGGTTGTTCAACAAGGGCCGCCGCCTGCGCAGCGACAGTCTGCGCGGCTTTGTCATGCTGCATATTCTGGGGGGGCTAAAGGGGTGGCGCCTGCGGACCCTGCGCCATGCCGATGAGATGGCGCATCTGAACGGCTGCCTGGAAACGGCACTGGGATATCTGCCGACCAACTACGATCTGGCGGTCGAGGTGATCCGATGCCGCCGCTTGGTCAAGGGCTATTCCGACACCCATGCGCGAGGTCTGTCCAAGTTTGATCAGGTGCTGGCCGGGATCGCACTGGTCGCCGGGCGCGAGGACGCTGCCGATTGGGCGCGCCGTCTGCGTGAGGCCGCCTTGCAGGATGAAGAGGGCAAGGCGCTGGAGGGCGCGATTCAGACCATCCGCAGCTTTGCCTGACGGGCGGTTCTGCCAAGGAAAGGGGGGCGAGCCACGGCTCGCCCCCTATTAATGCCGCTCAGGTCAGTGCGCGGAACTTGCCATCCCAATAGACCAGCGCGCCCGCGCCGGGCGTGCTGCGAATGGCCTGCACGCGGCCAATTACGATGGCATGGGTCGCGCGCTCGATCACCTCTTCCAGCGTGCAGTCAAAGGCGGCGGGCGCCCCCTTTAACAGTCGCGCCCCGGTAAAGGCGGTTTCCCATTCGGCCCCTTCATAACGGGCCGCGCCCTTGACCCCGCCAAAGCCGGAAAACCGCTCGGCCACCGCCTGATGATCTGCCCCCAGTGACGACCAGCCAAAGCGGCCATATTCCACCAACAAGGGATAGGACGAAGAGGTCAGGTTCACACAGGCCAAGAGCAAAGGTGGCTCTGCCGAGAGCGAGATCGCCGAGGTCACGACCAGACCCGAGGCCCGGTCGCCGTCGCCTACGGTAATGACGCTGCAATTGCCGACCAGCGCGCGCATGCCCTCGCGAAAGTCCTTGGCGGAGACGGTCCCGGGTGTGTCGTTCATCATGTGCCCTCAGCGAATGCCGGCCTTGGCCAGCCGTGGGAGAACCTCTTCGGCGAAATAGGGGAATTCCCTGACGTAGTCCACGAAAGACAGGGTTGTGCCAGCAAAACCGGCCTCATGCAGGCTGATGATGCCGGCGGCCACCTGATCGGGCGTGCCGATCAAGGGGAAACCGCCGTGGCCAAGCG
>CALLZQ010000247.1 GCA_937858255.1 uncultured Tabrizicola sp. | reverse complement strand
TCGGCCTCTCGGGCACCGGCAAGACCACGCCCTCGGCCGATACCGCCCGGGGCCACCCGCCCGCGTTTCTTCGGGCGCGAGAGGCCCCCGCCATAGTCGAAATAGCCGCCGACCTGAGGCTTCAGCGACAGGGTCTTTTCCTGAACCGCTACCCAAGCGGCTTCGTCAATGTCGAAAGGCGGCTTGTTTCCGTTCAGCAGAGACATCTGGCCAAGGCTGGGCAGGTGCCAGTCGAAATGGCCCACTTTGCCGGTGACCTTGGGATTCCAGAAGCAATTATAGCTCATCGCTTCTTCTTTGGTCAGCGCATCGGTGTTGTAGCTGACGCCCAGAAGGCCATAGCGCACCATCACAGACCACAGCTTGTCGTCTGTCCAATGGCCGGGGAATTTCTGGAACTCGGGGAAGAAATCATCGAACGGATAGAGTGAGGCATCCATCTCTTCGATATAGCCCGCCGCATTCAACTGTTGGACGAATTCGGCATCCGACAGGATCAGGTCGTAGGTGCCGGGGGGCGACTGGCTGATCAGCGCCAGCATGTTGTCGCCGCCGGCGTAATATTTCGGCACGAATTTCACGTTATTCGCGGCCTCGAACTCGGCAACGATATCGGGCTCGGCATGTCCATACCAGGCCAGCATATTGATCGTGGTGGGTTCCTGCGCCCAAGCGCGGTTCAGCATCGGCGTTGCAAGGATCGTGGTCGCGGCACCCTGCAAAAGACGGCGGCGGGTCAGGTGAAGTCGGTCGGTCATCGTGGCATCCCCTGTTGTAACGGCCCAAGGTTCGATTCGCCCGGACCCTTCTGCAAGATTAGGGTGACTGCCTTTCATTGCTGAAATTTTGTCTGCGAATGACTTCATAAAGATTGTTTATGCTTTGGTGTCCTGACCGGACAGGGTCACTTGCTGCATCAACCATTGCGTCAGGGCATGCTGGGCCTTGCTGAGACGGGCATGTTTGTAAAACAGTCCAATACGCAGCGGCGCGAGTGGTGGAAAACCTTCGGCTTCCGTCCCGATCCGCAGCCCTTGCATTAAGGTTGCCGGTGTCAGGGCACTGGCCCCGATGCCCGCCAACAGGGCGGCCTGAATGCCCGCAACATCCCCAGAGACCAGTTTCGTTTTCCAGCTTTTGCGTGCCATGCGCATCGCATCGCGCATCCGGTCCGCATATTCACAGGGGTCCGGGTGCCGGACAATCGGCAGTGTCGAGCGTCCATCCCATTCAAAATCTTCGGCAACTGCCCAGACTGGCCGAACCGTGGCGGTGTTGACCAAATAGGCTTCTTCCTGATTGGGGGCGATCCCCACGGCGATGTCCAATTTGTCCGCCGCCAGCATCTGCCGCAGATCGCAGGACAAACGGCTTTCAACCTCGATACGGACTTCTGGGTGGCTGGCGGCAAACCGCGTGATCGCGCCCAGAAGAAAGGTGTTCGAAAAATCAGACGGAAGCCCGACCTTGATCCAGCCCGACAAGGCCTCGGCCGCGTAATGCGCGACAATGTCGTCATTCAGCCGCAGGATCTGACGCGCATAGGGACCAAGCGCCACACCATTGTCCGTCAACTTGACCTGCCGGCCTTCAGTATTGATCAGTTGCGTGCGCAGCAAATCCTCAAGTCGCTTGATTTGCAGGCTGATCGCCGGCTGGGTGCGCCCCAGTGCCTCGGCGGCACGCGTATAGTTTCCAAGATCCACCACCGTCACAAAGGTGCGCAGTAGATCAGTTGGGACATTTGTAAGCATTGCCAGACAACCATTTTGGATTCTTATGAAACCATAGTAATTATCAATTTCGGAAATCGCCAAGTCCTTCCTAATCCTGAAGGTCAAGGAGATGACCATGGACCGCAGCGCTTTTCATCGTTTATTCAAATGTCCCGGCCCAGTGGTCACACCGGTGATCCATGTGCAGGATCTGCAACAGACCCTGACCAATATCGGTCATGCCGTTCGTCTTGGCGCGCCCGGTATCTGGCTGATCAATCACGATTTTCCTGTGGATGACTTTCTGCCGATCCTGAGGGCCACCCGCACCGCCTGCCCCGATGTCTGGCTGGGGGTGAACTTTCTGGCCCAACCCGGCGACATCGCCTTTCCGATCCTTGGACGGCTCGCCGCCGAAGGATGTGCGCTGGATGCCTATTGGGCCGACGATGCCTGCATAGACGAACGACAGCCCAGCCAGACTCAGGCGGAAAAAATCTCGGCGATCCGCGAAGCCTCGGGCTGGCGGGGCATGTATTTCGGCGGCGTCTGTTTCAAAAAGCAAAGACCTGTCGATCCCGCGCAAAACGAATATTCGGCGCGGATCGCCAAACCCTTCATGGATGTTGTCACAACCTCGGGCATTGCCACAGGTGAGGCGACCGATCTGACGAAAATCACCGATTTCCGTCGCGGCCTCGGCAACGCCCCCCTCGCGATTGCCTCGGGCGTCACGCCGGATAACGCAATGGATTATGCCGCCGACGTGGACTGCTTCCTTGTCGCCACCGGCATCAACCGCAAGGGCGACTTCTACAACATCGACCCGGCGCGCCTTGCCGCGCTGCTTGACCTCACCCGTTCATATGGAGTTCCGACATGACTGATATCAAAGGACCCCGCGACGACCGCTGGTATTTGTCGCTGATGTCGCCCAACACCAAGGGCCCGAAATTCGCCTGGCTTGACCCGACCTCGATCTACATCAACGCGGCCGCTTTTTCCGATCTGCTGGATGACCTGATCGCCGATCTCAAAGGGGTCGAATTCGACGTGGTCGGCGGTTGCGATGCCATGGGCTTTGTCCTTGGCGCGGGCTTGGCCGCTCGCACCGGGCGCGGCTTCTTGCCGGTCCGCAAGGCTGGCAAGCTCTGCGTTGACACTGATCGCGTTAGTTTCACCAATTACTCCGGCAAGACGCAGGATATGGAAATGCGCCAGCCGGCATTCGCCAAAGGCACGCGCGTTCTTCTTGCCGACCAATGGATCCAGACTGGCGGCACGATGGAAGCGGCCATCCAACTGGTCGAACGCCAAGGCGGAACGGTCGCAGGCCTTGTCACCATTGCGATGGAAAACTGTGAAGCGACGGACGCCTTTGCAAAGCGCTTCCCGATTGTCACTGCCGTTGTTCCGGGTAGCCGGTGGCAGGCGGAATGCAACGCTCAGGACCTGTCCAGTTTTCACGACTACCGCGCAGAGCGGACCTTTCCGACGGCGGGTCGGACGGCAGCTTGAACCAGCACGTCTGCAACAGGGGGGCGTGATGCGGTTGAACAAGAACTTCAAGCTGATTTCCGGCAATGCGAACCTGTCGCTTGCCAAGTCGATTGCCCGCCGG
>CALLZQ010000246.1 GCA_937858255.1 uncultured Tabrizicola sp. | reverse complement strand
CCGGCAGGTCGATCTCGCGCACCAGATCGGCGATAAAGACGAAAGATCCGCGCAAGAGGCCCACCACCACCAGCTTGTCGGTGCCACTGTAATGGGCGGTAATCTCACGCGCCAAAGCCTCGATCCGGGCGGCGATGGCCTTGGCACTGATCAATTCATCAATCACATAGGGGCGTTGCGGCATGGCGACCTCTTGATTTCCGCGACGTTCTTATCGAAAACACCGGGCCAAGTCACTGACCCCGTGATGGGAATTGCCGATGCCGACACATTCCGAGACCCGCGCCCTGCCTTATACTGCCCAAGAGATGTATGATCTCGTGGCCGATGTCGGATCTTATCCCAAGTTTCTGCCGTGGAATTCGGCGGCCCGCATCCGCACCCGCCGCCCCGGCCCGGATGGGTCCGAGGTGATGGAGGCCGATCTGGTGATCAGCTTCAAGGTCTTCCGCGAAAAGTTCGGCAGCCGGGTGACGCTCTGGCCCGCACAGCACCGGATCGACACCGAATATCTTGACGGGCCGTTCAAATTCATGAAGTCGAACTGGCATTTCCGCCCCGCACCCGGGGGGTGCGAGGTGGAATTCTTTGTCGATTTCGAGTTTCGCAACGCCATCCTGCAAGGGATCATCGGCGTTGTCTTCAATGAGGCGATGCAGCGCGTGGTGCGCGCCTTTGAACGGCGCGCAGTCGAGTTGTACGGCCCCCGCTAGGCGTTAGGCCCGGCCCAGTTTTGCCATTCGTGCCGCGCGCAGCCGCTCAAAATCATCGCCCGCGTGATAGGACGACCGGGTCAGCGGCGTTGCCGAGACCATCAGGAAACCTTTGCCATAGGCGGCGGTCTCATAGCCCTTGAATTCATCCGGGGTCACGAAACGGTCCACCCGGTGATGCTTGGGCGTCGGTTGCAGATACTGGCCGATGGTCAGGAAATCGACATCGGCGCTGCGCATGTCATCCATCACCTGCAAGACGCCGGGGCGATCCTCACCCAATCCGACCATGATCCCCGATTTGGTGAAAATCGTCGGATCGAGTTCCTTGACCCGCTGCAACAGGCGCAAGCTGTGGAAATAGCGCGCGCCGGGGCGCACCTCGAGATAAAGGCCCGGCACGGTTTCAAGATTGTGGTTGAACACATCGGGCTTGGCCGCAACGACCTTTTCCAGCGCCTCTGGTCCGCATTTCAGGAAATCGGGCGTCAGAATCTCGATGGTGGTCGCGGGGCTGCGATGGCGCACGGCGCGGATGGTCTGGGCGAAATGTTCGGCCCCGCCATCGTCCAGATCATCGCGGTCCACCGAGGTAATGACCACATGCTTCAGCCCCAGTTCCGAGACCGCATGGGCAACCTTGCCCGGCTCAAAGGCATCAAGCGCCTGCGGCCGACCCGTCGCCACGTTGCAAAAGGTGCAGCCCCGGGTGCAGATCTCGCCCATGATCATCATGGTGGCGTGACCCTGGCTCCAGCAT
>CALLZQ010000245.1 GCA_937858255.1 uncultured Tabrizicola sp. | reverse complement strand
GGAACGAGGCGCAGCCGGCCCCGCCGCCGCCCGAGCGGATATAGACTTTGGCAAGGTCGAGGAATTTCATGTGGTCGGCTTTCGATTGGGATTGGGCAAGGCGATACAGGAACGGGGGCCAGACCTCAAGCGAGGCCGCAATGGCAAAGGCGGCCCCCTTGCAGGGACCGCCCGTATCAGGCTGTGGCAACTGGGCGCGGTCCTAGCCCAGCTTGCACAGATAGGTCCAGGTTGGCACCCGGGCACCGCGGGCGACCGAATGGGTCTCGGCATCGCCCAGATACTGAAAACCGGCATTGGTCAGAACCCGGGCCGAGCCCTCATTGTCCTGAAACACCTCGGCAAAGACGGTGCGGTTCTTTTGCGGATTGGCCGCGATCAGTGCCCGCACCGCATCCGAGGCGATGCCAAGGTTCCAGAAGGCCGGCGCGACCCAATAGCCGATCTCCGACTGGTCGCGGTTGTACTTCTCAACATCCATCCGTTTGAGGCTGATCACCCCCAGCACCTCGGGCAGTCCCGAGGCGGTGCCGTCCATGACCCAGACATCCTCGGCCCCGTCGCGCTGCATGGCGCGGGTGACAAAGGCATCGGCCGCGCCGGGCGGCAGGGGATGAGGGATCGAGCGGGTCGCCTCGGCCACCCGGCGGTCACCGGCGTAAAGGGCAAACAGCCCCGCATCCGATTTTCGGACCGGCCGCAGCACGAAACGCCCTGCAGTAATCTGCCCCTCCATCGCCGCGGCGGCGATCATGTCCAACGTCATGGCTTCCCTCCTATGAAGCGCATGAAGGGCCAACATGGCCCGACAGGAAAACCTTTTGCTCCCCCCTCCCAGATGGGAAGCCAATTCCATTCTGCCAAGAGATTGCGGCAGAACCGTGATATTGCACCATTTTCCCGTGACCGGGCAGAAATGGCGAAGGGGACCGGCCTTTCAGCCGATCCCCCGTTTACAAGCCATTTGTAAAGGTTCGGCTTACTCGGCTGCCTCCGCGACCGGGAGGACCGAAATGAAGGTGCGGCCTTTGAGGCCCTTGCGGAACGACACCTTGCCTTCGACGGTGGCGAAGATGGTGTGGTCGCGGCCCATGCCAACGCCCTCACCCGGGAACCAGGTGGTGCCGCGCTGACGGACGATGATATTGCCCGGAATGGCAGCCTGGCCACCATAGAGCTTGACGCCAAGACGACGACCAGCCGAGTCGCGACCGTTGCGGGAGGAACCGCCTGCCTTTTTATGTGCCATGGGGTGTTACTCCTTATGCTTCAGCAGCGGCTTTTTTGGCGCGCTTCGGTTTCGCAGGAGCTTCCTCGGCGGCCTTGGCGGCGCCCGGAGCTTCATGAGCGGTGCGGCGCGCATCGGCAGTGCCGGTCGCAGCCATGACGCCCGATTTGTCGGCGCCCGAGGCCAGAACCTCGGTCACGCGGACCAGCGTCAGTTGCTGACGATGACCCTTGGTGCGCTGCGAGCTGTGCTTGCGGCGACGCTTGACGTAGTGGATGGTCTTTTCGCCCTTGATCTGGTCGATGACCTCGGCCTGAACGGCCGCGCCCGCAACCAGCGGCGCGCCGACGGTGACGCTGTCGCCGCCAACCATCAGAATCTCGTTGAACTGGACTTTATCGCCAGCATTGGCGGCCAGCTTTTCAACGCGCAGAACGTCACCCGCCTGCACCTTGTACTGCTTGCCACCGGTCTTGAGGACCGCAAACATGGGTCTTTCCTTTTCCATCTCCGCGCCCTGCGGCCCCTGATTTCTCAGGCGTTTCGGGAATTTCCCGCCTTCGGGCAGCGCGCCCCGTTCGGGGCTGTCATTGCAAAACACGAACCCGGCCAAGATTCGCATCTTTGCCGGGATGCGGGCTTATCGGGTTTCTGGCCGGTGAAGTCAAGTCTCAAGGGGCAGCCCCCGCGCCCGTCGAAACAGGCGCGGGGGAGCGGCTTACAGCAGGAAATCCCCTGTCGCGACCGCGGGGGCACCGGTCAGTTCGATCACCCAATCGGCCACGGCGTCGCCATTCTGATCGCCAATAAGCAAACCGCCGGCGGCAAAGTAGAAGAAGGATTTCGCCCCCCCGCCAGTCAGCCCGGCTGTACCGTTAAAGCTGGTCGCCAGCGCGCTCAGGTCGATATGGTCAACGCCCGTCGTGAAATCGCTGATCACATCGCGCCCCGCGCCGATACCGATATGGGCGGCCGAGGCAAAGACGAAGACATCGGCCCCCGGCCCGCCGTTCAGCACATCCTGACCGGTCCCGGCACGCAATGTATCATCGCCCAGGCCCCCGAAAACCCGGTTCGTCCCGGCGCCTGCGGTCAGGTCGTCATTTCCCGCGCCGCCACCGATCAGATCATTGCCGAGACCGGCGAAGATCGTGTCATTGCCAGAGGCGCCCAGCACTGTGTCATCTCCCGTACCGCCAGCGGCCAGATCCCCGCCCGCCGAGGTGTAGATCAGATCGTTGCCATCATTGCCGAACAGCCGGTTGACCCCGGCGCTGCCATAGATCGTATCCGACCCCGACCCGCCCTGCACCGTGTCATTGCCCAGGCCCGCATAGATGACATTGC
>CALLZQ010000244.1 GCA_937858255.1 uncultured Tabrizicola sp. | reverse complement strand
CCCATGGGTCGCGGGGACCGCCCGCTTCCCCCGCCAGAAACTCGGTCGCCGAGCGGCAAATTCTAGACATCTGCGCCACCGACAGGCTTTCCGCCGCCCGGGCAAAGGTCTTGCTATGTTTGACCTCGATAAAGATCACCCGATCACCGTCACGGGCGATCAGATCAATCTCCCCCGACTGTCCCCGCCACCGCCGGGCACAGACCCTGCGACCGGCACGATCATAGCTGCGTGCGACCTGATCTTCTGCGACACGCCCGGCATGATAAGAACGCGCTCCGCTCATTTGCCCCCCCGTTGCAAGGCCAGTTGATAGATCTGGCGCCGTGGCAGCCCAAAGGCCTCTGCAACGGCGCTGGCCGCATCCTTGATCGACATGGTTTCCATCGCCTTTTCCAGTGCCGCCTCTACGGTTTCCGGCGCAGCTTCAGCCTTGCCCGCGCGATCCACAACGAGGACGATTTCCCCTTTGAGATCACGCTCCGCGAAAGCCGCAATCAGTTCGCCCAGTGAGCCTCGCCTGACCTCCTCGAATCGTTTGGTGAGTTCACGGCAGAGGGCTGCTTGGCGCTGTTGTCCGAAGTATTGAGCCAGATCAGCTAACGTTTCCCTAACGCGTTTTGGCGATTCATAGAGGATCAGCGTTGCCTGGGTCTGGGCAAGGTCCTGCAGGAACTTGCGCCGTGCGGTGGCGGATGAGGGCGCAAATCCCGCAAAAAGAAACCGGTCCGAAGGCAAACCTGACAAGGTCAGCGCGCAGAGCGCCGCCGAGGGGCCAGGGGCGGCCGTCAGGGGCAGATCCGCCGCAATTACCGCCCGGGCAAGGCCAAAGCCCGGGTCTGATACCAGCGGCGTTCCCGCCTCAGAGGCATAGACCACCGACTTCCCCTCTTGCAACGCCTGGAGGATCCGCGGCAGCGCCTGCGCCTCATTATGTTCGTGATAGGCAATCAGCGGTCGGGGACCGAGCGCAATGCCATGGATCTCCATCAGATGGCGGAGGCTGCGGGTGTCCTCGGCGGCCAGCACATCGGCCCCGGCCAACAGATCCAGCGCCCGCAGCGTGATATCGCGGGCCGCCCCGATCGGAGTTGAAACGAAGATCAATCCCGGCGGCGGCGCGGGGAGGCGCGCCTTTGGGGGGCCTGGATTGGGCAGGGGGGTGTCGGGGTTCATCGGTGGCGCGCTCTTGCGTTTACTTCATGCGGTGATCCCCGTAAGTTCGGCGATGATCAGCGCGCCGATGGGAAGGGGAGTGCCATGTTGTCGTTTTTGAGCCGTATCCGCAAGTCGGCGGGCCGAATTGCCTTTGTCGCCGCGACGGCGGTGCTAGCCGCCTGTCAACCCACGACAACCGCCCGGGGGCCGTCGATTGACACCTCGGCGCCGGTGCCTGTAGCCCTGCTGGTTCCGGCGGGTTCGGGGCAGGCCAGCGATGAGCTGTTGGCGCGTTCGTTGCAGAATGCCGCAAGGCTGGCGATTTCGGACCTCGGCTCGATTCGCATCGATCTGCGGGTCTATAATACCGCGGGGCAGCCGGCGCAGGCGCAGGCGATGGCCACCAAGGCGATTGACGAAGGCGCCAAGATCATTCTGGGACCGGTTTTCGCCCAAGAGGCCAATGCTGCCGGCGTGGCGGCGGCGGCACGCGGCGTGAATGTGCTGGCCTTTTCCAACAATCCCGACATTGCCGGGGGCAATGTCTTCATCCTTGGCCCGACCTTCCTGAACACCGCCACGCGGCTGGCCGGCTATGCCGTGCGGCAGGGCAAATCGCGGATCATGATCGTGCAGGACCAGAATGCGGCGGGTCAGATCGGCCGGGCGGCCATCGAACAGGGTGTCGCACGGGCCGGCGGCTCTGTCGTCGCGGTCGGAGCTTATGAATTCTCGCAAAACGGCGTGGTTCAGGCGGCCCCGCAAATCGCCGCCGCCGCCCGCGCCAACAACGCACAGGCGCTGTTTCTGGCCGCCGACACCTCGGGCGCCTTGCCGCTGATCAGTCAGATGCTGGCCGCCAACGGCATGGGGCCGGCTGCAACCCAGTTCATCGGGCTAACCCGCTGGGACATTCCGGCCGCCACCCTCAGCCTGCCCGGCGTGCAGGGCGGCTGGTTTGCTTTGCCCGATCCGGCACTTTACCAACAGTATCAGGGCCGTTACCAAACCGCCTTTGGCGAGGCGCCGCATCCGATCTCTGGCCCGGCCTAT
>CALLZQ010000243.1 GCA_937858255.1 uncultured Tabrizicola sp. | reverse complement strand
GCAGGATTTCAGCAGCTCTTACGGCTATGTGATGGAGTAAGGCCATGACGATGACCCCGCGTGCCCTTCTCTTGATTGCCTTGGCCGGTGGGCTTTCGGCCTGTGCCTCCAGCCCTTCGATCGATCGCCAGCTTGGCTATGAGATCGATGAAGGTGGATTTGGCGGTGTGACGCGCACCAATTCGCAGATTCAGTCAGGCGAGATCAACGCCACACAGATCCTCGCCACCCGTTTCGCGCAGGAAGTGCCCAGCACCATCACCTTCGCCTTCAACTCAGCCGC
Source organism: uncultured Tabrizicola sp. (assembly GCA_937858255.1). Taxonomy (GTDB): domain Bacteria; phylum Pseudomonadota; class Alphaproteobacteria; order Rhodobacterales; family Rhodobacteraceae; genus Pseudotabrizicola. The sequence goes on along the minus strand of CALLZQ010000243.1, from coordinate 3,072 downwards.
GCTGACACCCGAGGCGCAACAGATTCTGGCACGGCAGGCCGACTGGATCCGCCAGTTCCCGGAACTGCGCTTCTCGGTCTATGGCCATGCGGATCTTGTCGGATCCCCGGCCTATAACAAGGCCTTGGGCAAACGGCGGGCGCAAGCCGTGGTTAATTTCTTTGCCAGCCAGGGCATCAGCCGCTCGCGGCTTGAGGCACTGGTCTCTTATGGGGAAACCCGCCCGGTGGTGGCAACCGAACAGCCCGAAGAGGCGAACCGGCGCACTGTCACCACGGTTCAGGGGTTTGTCCATCGCAAAGGGCCGCCGCTGAACGGGAAATACGCCGCCGTTATCTGGCGCGAATATGTCGAGGGCGCCACACGGCCCCATCCGCAAAACACCAAACTGCCGACCCAGGTCGACCCCAGCGGTTGATCCCGGCAGCAACGATCCTGAACGGGCCGGTTTTCCGGCCCGTTTTCATTTGCAAAACCAGCACGCCACCGGCGCCGGACTGTCGCAGAAATCAAAGATTCACGGCTTTTTAGCCCCATTCCTGCCAACATTGGCCAGCATTTTCGGCTCGATGGAAACAGTCGCAGGGGATCCCTGCACGGGTTCCGGGGGCATTGGTCACGACCGACTTCGACCTGATCGCCCCGGAAAACCGTCTTTATAAGGACGTGAGGCAAGATGACGAGCGTGGCAACACTTCAACCGGATCCGGCGCCGATCGTGGCCTGTACGATCTCGCGCGATGTTCAGAATTTCGATCTGCTGATCGACGACATGGAACAGGAACTGGGGGAAAGCTGGGGCGATCTGTCTTTTGACGACGCCATTGTTTTTCTGGGCCAACCCGATGCGGCAACGCTGGAATTTGTCGCCATCGCGGTGAATGCCGAGGACGAATCCGATCTGACCCGTATCTCCGAGATCATCCGCACCGCCAAGGCGCGTGAGGTCAAGGTGGTGCTGATCGCAGATCAGCTCAGCCCGATGGCTCTGCATCAACTGTTGCGTCTGGGGGCCGATGATTTCGTGCCCTATCCGCTGCCCGAGGGCGCCCTGCATGACGCCATCGTGCGGATGCGCACGCCGGCACCTGTCGCCACCGCCCCGGCCGAACCCGCTGACCCCATGACCGAGGCCTCGGCCGTGCCGCGCTTCAAGGCCAAGGGCGACCGTGAGGGCGTGGTGCTGCCGGTCCATGGCCTTGCCGGGGGCACCGGGGCCTCGACCTTTGCGGTGAACCTGGCCTGGGAACTTGCCACGATTGCCAAGACCGATGCCCCGCGCGTCTGTCTGCTGGACTTCGACTTTCAATATGGCACGGCGGCGACCTATCTCGACCTGCCGCGCCGCGAGGTGATCTTTGAGGTGCTGACCGATACTGCCAGCATCGACAGCGACGCCTTCCTGCAATCCATGCTGACCTTCAACGACAAGCTGCATGTCTTTACCGCACCGGCGGATATGCTGCCGCTGGACATCATCAGCGCCGAGGATATTGGCCGCATCGTCGAGATGGCGGCCTCGAATTTCGATTATGTCATCATCGACATGCCCAAGACCATCGTGGCCTGGACCGAGACGATCCTGAACCGCGCACATGTCTATTTCGCGCTGATGGAACTGGATCTGCGCTCGGCCCAGAATGTGCTGCGCCTGATCCGCGCGCTGAAGGCAGAGGCGCTGCCGCATGAAAAGCTGCGCTATGTGCTGAACCGCGCCCCGAAGTTCACTGACCTGTCGGGCAAGAGCCGCGTCAAGCGGATGGCCGAGAGTCTGGACATCGGGATCGAGATTCAATTGCCCGATGGCAGCGTCCAGGTGACGCAGGCCAACGATCATGGCCTGCCTCTTGCAGAGACAGCCGCAAAGAACCCGCTGCGCCGTGAAATCCAGAAACTCGCAAAATCGCTGCACGATCTGAACAAAGGTGTCGAAGCCGGACGCGGCTGAACACCATAGGGGGCCTGTTAGATGTTTTCTCGTTTCAAGAAGCCTGAACCCGGACCGGCAAATGCCGTGATGAAACCCGTGACGGCCGCCGCGCCGACGGCAACCGTTGCGGCATCCGCCCCCAAACCCGTGGCGGTTTCGCCGCGCCCCCTGCCCTCGGCCCCGGTCAAATCGCCGGCCGAAGCGGTGGCGATGGACAAAGAGAAAAAGCGCAAAGAGCGCATGCAGGAACTGAAGGTAGAGCTGCACAAGCGGCTGCTCGACAACCTGAACCTTGCGGCGCTGGAAAAAGCCTCTGAGGGGCAGCTTAAATCGGAAATCGCCTCGATCACCGCCGAGGCGCTGGATGAGATGAGCGTGGCGCTCAATTCGGCCGACCGGCAGGTCCTGCACCAGGAACTTTACGATGAGGTGATGGGCCTTGGCCCGCTTGAGGCGCTGCTCAAGGATGAGACGGTCAACGATATTCTGGTGAACGGCCCCAAGCGGGTGTTCATCGAACGCGCGGGCAAGCTGCAACTGACCGACATCACCTTCAAGGATGAAAAGCATCTTTTGCGGATCATCGACAAGATCGTGTCGGCCGTGGGCCGGCGTGTCGATGAATCGAACCCCTATTGCGACGCCCGTCTGGCGGACGGTTCGCGTTTCAACTGTATGGTTCCGCCGGTGGCCGTCGATGGCTCGCTGGTGTCGATCCGGAAATTCAAGAAAGACAAGCTGGGCATTCAGGATCTGGTGAAATTCGGCGCCTTTACCGAGGAAATGGCCGCCTATTTGCAGGCTGCCGTGGCCACGCGCCTGAATGTCATTGTCTCGGGCGGTACGGGCTCGGGGAAAACCACCACGCTGAATGCGCTGTCGTCCTTTATCGACAACACCGAGCGGATTCTGACCATCGAAGACACGGCCGAATTGCAGCTTCAGCAGGTTCACGTCGGTCGGATGGAAAGCCGCCCGGCGAACGTCGAGGGCAAAGGCGCCGTCACCCAGCGCGACTGTCTGCGCAACGCCCTGCGGATGCGACCTGACCGGATCATCGTCGGCGAAACGCGGGGCGAGGCCGTGATCGACATGTTGGAGGCCATGAACCCCGGCCGCGGCGGGTCGATGGCCCCGATCCA
>CALLZQ010000242.1 GCA_937858255.1 uncultured Tabrizicola sp. | reverse complement strand
GATTGCCTATCGTTTCGTCGAGCCGCTGGGCGGTGCCTCATTGCGGGCGGCGCTGCGGGCCGGCCACCCCGAGACGCTGTCGCAGGTCAACAGTTTTGTGGATGGGGCGGCAGTGGCGCGGCTGGGCGATCAGACCTACCGCATGCTCGACTGGATCAATCCGGCGCATGTGCTCTTGGCACCCGAGGACCGGATCTGCATCACCATGCTGTCGATGCTGAATGTCGAGGGGATCGTGCTGGAGCCGGCAGGGGCGTTGTCGGTGGATGTTCTGCCCGAACTGGCCGAAGAGATTCGCGGCAAGACGGTGGTCTGCGTCACCTCGGGCGGGAATTTCGATTTTGAGCGGCTGCCCGAGGTGAAGGAGCGGGCGCAACGTTTTGCCGGGTTGAAGAAATACTTCATCCTGCGCATGCCCCAGCGCCCCGGTGCCCTGCGGGATTTTCTGACGATGCTGGGGCCGGACGACGATATTGCCCGGTTTGAATATCTGAAGAAATCGGCGCGCAACTTTGGCTCGGTCCTGATCGGGATCGAGACCAAGCGGCCCGAGAATTTCACGACACTTTTCGCCAAACTTGATGAAGCCGCGTTTCCCTATCGCGACATCACCAATGACGGCATCCTGTCGGAATTCCTGATTTAGGCCGCGGCCTGAGCCCGCAGGCCGTCAAGAAGGCAGGCGCGGGATTTTTGATAACTCTGCGCGATCTCGGCCAGATCTATGTCGGTCTGGCCCTGAGACGCGGCTTTTTCCCCGGCCTGACAGATGCGGGCCAGACTGGCCATGCCGATGTTCAGCGCGCTGCCCTTTAGGAAATGCAGATTGCTTTCCAAGGCTTTGGCCGTGGTTTGCTTGTGCAGTTCGCGCACAACCGCATCGGTTTCTTCAAGGAACATGGCGACGATTTCCTCAAAATCCTCTTCGCCAACCTCTTCTCGCAAGTCTCTGACTCTGCTCCAGTCTACCATGATCTCATCCCCGTACTCTTTCTGACGACCCTTTGAATCGCAGCCGGATGTCCCTTTTCCGGCCCCCATTGCGGAACCCTATCCGGGCGAGTCTGCCGCTTTCGGTCCAATGCGTGTTGGAAACAGGGCGGATCGTTAGAATTTTTCCATTGAGGCTTCGTGAAGAACTTCCGTGTTCCTCTGCCCGGGCAAAGGAAGATGGTCGAATGCAAAACCTGTCAACGGAAATGCCTGTTATTGCTCTGCCCGATGGCGCTGCCGCCTTGTCGGTGCTGGTGGTTGATGACAGTAAGGCACAGCGCAAGATGCTGTCGATGTCGCTGGCCCGCTGGGGTTATTTGGTCGAAGAGGCGGCCTCGGGTGAGGAGGCATTGGTGCTTTGCGCCGGGCGGCGGTTTGATATCATCCTGTCGGACTGGATGATGGAGGGGATGTCAGGGCTGGAATTTTGTCAGGAATTGCGCCGCACGGCGGGGGATTCCTATTCGTATTTCATCCTTCTGACCTCGAAATCCGAAAAGGGAGAGGTGGCTGACGGGCTAGAGGCGGGGGCCGACGATTTCCTGACCAAGCCCGTGGCCTATGACGAATTGCGCGCCCGGTTGCGCGCGGGTGAGCGGCTGATCGGCATGCAGCGCGAGGTGTTGGAAAAGAACCGCCTGCTCGGTCATACGCTGGATGAGTTGCAGGGGGTTTATCAGGCGCTGGATCGCGATCTGGTGCAGGCGCGGGCGGTACAACAGACCTTTATGCGGGAACGTCGCGCCTCGGTTCCGGGGGGCGATGTCTCGATTCTGTTCCGGTCCTCGGGGCATGTCGGCGGCGATCTTGTTGGCTGGTTCCGCATCAACACCCATTCGGTGATTCTCTATTCGATCGACGTTTCTGGCCATGGCGTCGCCTCGGCGATGCTCTCGGCGCGTCTGGCGGGGCTGCTCTCCGGTGCGGCGCCGGAACGGAATGCCTCGCTGGTGCTGTCCAGCCATGCGCGGCGCGAAACCTGGGCGCCGGAAGAGGTGGCCAAGCGGTTCAACCGGGTGATCCTCGACGATTTGCAGGTCGATCAGTATATGACCATGGTCTATGCGCAGATCGACCTGTTGACCGGCAAGGGCCGGCTGGTTCAGGCCGGTCATCCCCACCCGCTGATCCTGCGCGGCGATGGCAGTTATGATCGCTTGGGGCAGGGCGGTTTGCCGATTGGGCTGCTGGATGAGGCAACCTTTGAAGGTATCGATTTCCGCATGGCCCCCGGTGACCGGATTTTTCTGATGACGGACGGGATCACGGAATGCCCCGACCCCGATGGGGAAGAGCTGGGGGTCGAGGGATTGATTGCCATCCTGCGACGCCACGCCGAACTCAAAAGCGGCCCGTTGCTAGAGGCGCTGGTGTGGGATCTGGCCGCGCATCTGGGGTCTGAGGATTTCCCCGATGATGTCTCGGGCCTGTTGTTCGACTACGTCGGAACCGGCGGCAGCTAGCGCAGCGCTTGCCGCACAAAAGCGCGGTCGCCGTCATTGCCCAGCAGATCAAGCGCGGTTTCCCCCGGCATCCAGATCGCCTGATGGCCGGCTTCGATCGGCGGCCCGAGGCGCAATACAGGGCGCGCGAGGTAAATCGCACAGATCTTTTCGGCCCACTTGTCGTATTCGGGCATATAGGTGAACCGGCGAAAGGCTCCCATCCGCCGCAAAATGCGAATGCGCCAGCCGGTTTCCTCATAGACCTCACGGTGCAGGGCCGCGACCGGGTTTTCCCCGGGATCGATGCCGCCACCTGGCAACTGGAATTCCGGCACAGGCGCCGCCTGATGGGTTGCAAGCAGGCTTGAACCTTGCAGGATGACGGCGTAAACGCCCGGCCTTGGCCGATAGGGTTGCCCACGCTTTACCGACTCGCCATACCGACGCATAACCCCTGCCCCTTGGTCCGATGGTTGCCCTGCCTATATAGGCACGGTATGCCAAGACTGGCTTTCAAAGGAAATCCCATGATGTCCGGTTCCAAAATCGCCTGGGACGATACCGTCCTGCCGTTTCAGCTTGACCGTTCCGATATCCGCGGCCGTGTCGTGCGGCTGGATGGTGTGCTGGAGCAGGTGCTGAAACAACATAATTACCCGCCGCAGATCGAGGCGCTGGTGGCCGAGATGGCTTTGCTGACGGCGCTGATGGGTCAGTCCATCAAGCTGCGCTGGAAACTCAGCCTTCAGGTGCGGGGCAAGGGTGCGGCGCGGTTGATCGCCACCGATTACTATGGCCCGACCGAGGACGGGGCACCGGCGCGCATCCGGGCCTATGCCAGCTATGATGAAGAGCGGCTAGAGGCGGGGCAGGATCCCTTCAGCCAGATCGGCGAGGGGTATTTCGCCGTGATGCT
>CALLZQ010000241.1 GCA_937858255.1 uncultured Tabrizicola sp. | reverse complement strand
CGCCAATGTCGCCGAGGCGATCCGGCTGACGGGCGCGCGGCAGGTCGATGTCGCCTCGGGCGTCGAATCCGCGCCGGGGGTCAAGGATGCCGGAAAGATCGCCGCTTTCACGCGCGCGGCGACGATGGGCGTGGCGAGTGGCGCGGGTGAGGGTCCGGTGCCGATCCTGCGGTCCCGATGATCCGGTTTCGCGACGCCACCCGCGCCGATGTTCCGGCCATCGTCGCGCTACTCACCGACGATCCCTTGGGGCAGGGGCGTGAAGGGGCGGATCTGGCGCCCTATCTGGCGGCCTTTGACCAGATCGCGGCGCAGCCGATGCACAGCCTGATCGTGGGCGAGATGCACGGGCGCATCGTTGCCACCTGCCAGTTGACCATCCTGCATGGCTTGTCGAGGCAGGGCATGACCCGCGCCTTGGTCGAGGCGGTGCGCACCGCGCCCGACCTGCGCAGCCAAGGCATTGGCGCGGCGCTGATGGCCGAGGTCGAGGCGCGCGCCCGCGCTGCCGGTGCCCGCATCCTGCAACTGACCACCGACAAGACCCGCACCCGCGCCCATGCGTTCTATGCCCGGCTGGGCTTTGAGGCGTCGCATCTGGGGTTCAAGAAGGCGCTCGACTGACCTTTGCGCGGCAGACGGCCCCTTTCCCCGGGCGCCGTCTGGCGCTACATCGGACCAAGACCACAGGAGGGGACGATATGGCCGAGGATGGAATCAACAGCTTTATGACCGGGCCGGATGAGGCCGGGCGCTTTGGCATCTTTGGCGGGCGGTTCGTCTCGGAAACCTTGATGCCGCTGATCCTGGAACTGGAAGAGCGGTACGAATTCGCCAAGACCGACCCGAGCTTCTGGGCCGAGATGGACGATCTGTGGAAGCATTACGTCGGCCGCCCCTCGCCGCTGTATTATGCCGAGCGGCTGACCACCCATCTGGGCGGCGCCAAGATCTATATGAAGCGCGATGAGTTGAACCATACCGGCGCGCATAAGATCAACAATGTGCTGGGGCAGATCATTCTGGCCCGCCGCATGGGCAAGACCCGGATCATCGCCGAAACCGGCGCGGGCCAGCACGGGGTGGCGACGGCGACGGTCTGCGCCAAGTTCGGGCTGAAATGCGTGGTTTACATGGGCGCGCATGATGTAGAGCGTCAGGCCCCGAACGTCTTCCGCATGCGCCTGCTGGGCGCCGAGGTTGTTCCCGTGACCTCGGGTCGCGGCACGCTGAAGGATGCGATGAACGATGCGCTGCGCGACTGGGTGACCAATGTGCGCGATACCTTCTATTGCATCGGTACGGTTGCGGGGCCGCATCCCTATCCGGCCATGGTGCGCGATTTCCAGTCGATCATCGGCAAGGAAGTGCGCTGGCAACTGGCTGAACAGGAAGGTGAGGGCCGCCTGCCCGATACCGTGATCGCGGCTATTGGCGGCGGCTCGAATGCGATGGGGCTGTTCTTCCCCTTCCTCGACGATCCGTCCGTCCAGATCATCGGGGTTGAGGCCGGCGGCAAGGGCGTGGACGACCGGATGCAGCATTGCGCCAGTCTGACCGGCGGGCGCCCGGGTGTCCTGCACGGCAACCGCACCTATCTGCTGCAAGACCCTGACGGGCAAATCCTCGAAGGCTTCTCGATTTCGGCGGGTCTGGATTACCCCGGAATCGGGCCGGAACACGCCTGGCTGCATGACACGGGCCGCGCGCAATATGTCTCGATCACCGATGCCGAGGCGCTGGAGGCGTTCCAGCTCTCCTGCAAACTGGAGGGAATCATCCCGGCGCTGGAGCCGTCGCACGCCCTCGCGCATGTGATGAAGATCGCGCCAAAGCTGCCCAAGGACCATATCATCGTGATGAATATGTGTGGGCGCGGCGACAAGGACATCTTCACCGTGGCCAAGCATCTGGGCTTTGACATGAAGGTGTGACGCCTAAGCGGACATTTCATCTGTTTAGAACCCCCGTTCGCAGCTTGCGGCGGGGGTTTTTGCTTGTCCCCGCGCGGGCGGACGTTTGCGGTCATAAACCCGGGTTTATGCGGCCAAACCCGGGGCATAGGCGGGCCAATCTAAACCCCAGCCCAATATCCTCCACCGATTGATCCATGCAGTTCTGACCTTGCCGCCGGATTTGGCGGTTCTGGACGAGAGGCGCGAGGGGCGCCGAAGTCTCAGCCAAGGGAGGATACCATGAAGACCCTTTTGATCACCGCTGCCGTTCTGGCCCTGTCCGGCGTTGCCGCCTCTGCCCATTCGGGTGGCGTCGATGGTGTTGCCAAGGCCAAGGCCCAGAAACCGGCTTTCGGCATCATGCAAGAGGCACGGCGCGGTCGCGGTGCCGATGACGGTCCCGGCCATATCCGCCAAGGGCGCGGCACGGACGATGCCCCCGGCGATGACCGTGGCCGCCGTCGCGGCGGCGGCGGCTGACCTCTCTGACGGGCGGCTGCGCCAGGGGGGCGCCGCCCCCCCTGAACGACCCAACCCAACAAGGAGCCTACCGATGAAAACCATGACCGCCATTCTGGCCACTGTTGTCACCTTTGCCGCCGGCCAGGTGCTGGCGCTGACCCCCGAAGAGGTCGCTGCCGATCTGACGGCGCAGGGATATGAGCGGATCGAGATCCGCACCCGCGCCGGCACCATCAAGGTCGAGGCGATCCGGGGCACGGAAAAGCTGGAAGTCATCTATGATGCGGGGACGGGCGCAGTGCTGAAGACCGAAACCGAAACCGTGGATGCCGGAGACGATACCACACCGGGCGTCACGATCCGCCAGAAACGCTCGGGTCTGGGACGGGCACATGCCGAAGATCACAGCCGGGGTCGTAGCCAAGACGATGGGTCCGAGAACGATGACAACGACGATCACGGCCGGGGTCATGATGATGGCGCGGACCACGACAGCGTTGACGATCATGGCCGGGGCCGTGGCAGTGACGATGGCGCGGATCACGACAAGGATGATGACCACGGCGAACGCCGCGGTCAGGGCAACGACGACTGAGCGCGCAGCCCGGGCCTGCCTGCCGCTGGCTTGCGGTGGGGTGGCCCGGGCGGCTATGAAGGGATCAGGCGGCGCGCGAGCCGCCTTTTGCGGCAAAAGGGGGCTGGCATGGACCGGCGGAGATTTCTGATCTCGGGCCTTGCCGCCGTCATGGCGGCGGGAACGGCGCAGGCCGAGAGCTATGCCGACGGGATCGTGCGCCAAGTCAAGCGGCAGGGGGTTGACCGGATC
>CALLZQ010000240.1 GCA_937858255.1 uncultured Tabrizicola sp. | reverse complement strand
ATGGGCCAGTTGCCGCATCTCGCCGGGGGTCAGCGTGCCATAGGGAATGGCCACCCGCAGCATATAGGCATGCAATTGCAGATAAAGGCCGTTCATCAGCCTCAACGGGCGGAACTCATCCTCGGTCAGGCTGCCATCCAGCCGCCGCTCGACCTGCTGGGTGAACTGCTCCACACGGGCGCGGACAAAGGCTGCGTCGAAGTCGTTGTAGCTGTACATCTTTTTGCCCTCAGCCGGCCAGATCGGCTTGCTTGCCGTGGTTGTAGTTCGACGGGCCGCGGGTGCGGAACGCCTCGCGGAAATGGGTGGGTTCGGGGCCGTTCGGACCCGGCTTCGCATCGGCCAGATAGGGGCCGACCACCGTCAGCTTTTGCGCGGCGGCATGCAAGAGGCGCATCTGGGCATGGGCCTCATCCTCGATCAGCTCAGCCTCTTCGTGGCGCAGGCTCCAGCGGTCATCGCTGGTCAGATAGACGACATCGCCCTCGCGCAGACGGTTGGCGGTGACGACCTTGGGGGTAAAGCGGCGGCTCATGCGCGGGCCTCCTTCAATGCGGGAATGGCAGAAACAGCCGCGCGCGGGGCGAGGCCAAAGAGGATAACAGCCGGGCCGCCACAGCGCGCCACGGCCTCGGGCAGGGTGCCAAGCGTGGCGGCAATCACCTGCTGATCGGGGCGGCTGACGTTTTCGACGATGGTGACGGGGGTCGCACCATCGGCGCCATGCATCATCAGCCGGCCCTGAATGAAGCGGGCCGATTTCTTGCCCATATAGATCGCGGCCACCTCACCCGCCCGGGCAAGGCCGCGCCAGTCCTGCTCGGCAAAGCCGGCCATGTCGTGCCCGGTGACAATCCGCAGCGCCGCATTACGGCCCCGGCGCGTCAGGCTTTGCCCGATGGCGGCGGCGGCCACGCTGGCCGAGGTCAGGCCCGGCTGGATGCGGTAGCTGAGGCCCGCGGCCTCCAGCGCCTCCACCTCTTCGTCAAGGCGGCCAAAGATACCGCAATCGCCACCCTTGAGCCGCACGACGCGCCGCCCGGTCATCGCCTGCGCCACCAGCACGGCGTTGATCTGGGCTTGGGTGGTCGAGGGGCCAAAGCCCTCTTTGCCGACATCGAGGCGCAGGGCACCCGCCGGGATCAGCGCCAGCACCTCATCGCCCACCAGGCGGTCATGGATCACCACCTCGGCCGCCTCGATTGCCCGCAGCGCACCAAGGGTCAGATGCTCGGCCGCGCCCGGACCGGCGCCGACAAAGGTCACGGCGACCATTTCGCGGGGGCGGGGCTGATGCGGCAGGTAGGTCATGTGGCTATCCCGTGTTTTCTGCGACGCAATATAGGATATTTTCCCCATTCCGGGCCATGGGGCCTTGCAGATAAGGACATATGTTCTAGTGTCGCCGCCCAGAGGCATCTTTGTTCTGCAAAACGGGGAAATTGGCGAATGGCGGCCCAACTGGACGATCTGGACCGGAAAATCCTTGGCGAGTTGCAGGCCGATGCCAGCCAGTCACTTGATGAGATCGCGCGCAAGGTCGGCTCGTCCAAGACCCCGGTCTGGAACCGGATCCGCAAGATGCGCGAGCAGGGGGTGATCACCCGTCAGACCGCGATTCTGGATGCCGAGGCACTGGGGCTGGAGGCCTGTTTCTTCGTCCTGATCCGCACCAGCGAGCATGAGGCAGACTGGCAACGAAAATTCCTCAAGACCTTGAAAGATCGGCCAGAAGTGCTGGAGGCGCACAGGCTGGCGGGCGATATCGACTATATCCTAAAGGTGCGGGTCAAGAATGCCCGGGCCTATGACACTTTTTATCAGGCGCTGATTTCCGAGGTGAAGATCTACAACGTCACCGCGCTTCTCAGCATGGAAGAGATCAAGTCCACCACTGTTCTGCCGCTTTGACCTTGCCCCCGTGGCATTTGCGCGCCCTGTGTGCGGCGGGGGTTCCCCTTTGCCCGCGTTAGCGCTAGCCCTTCTCGCGCAGCGAGGAGGAGGATGACGATGCGGAAACTTGCGGCTGGAAACTGGAAGATGAACGGGGTTGCGGCGAACCTGTCCGAGGTGGGGGCGCTGTTGGCGGCCCATCCGGCCCCGGCCTGCGAGATGCTGCTGTGCCCCCCGGCCACGCTGGTGGCGCGGATGGCCGATGTCGCACGCGGTACGGCGCTGGCGGTGGGCGGGCAGGATTGCCCTGCCAAGGCCTCGGGCGCCCATACCGGCGATACGGCGGCGGCGATGCTGGCCGAGGCAGGGGCGAGCTATGTGATCGTCGGCCATTCCGAGCGTCGCACCGATCATGGCGAAACCGATGCCGATGTGCTGGCCAAGGCGCAGGCCGCTTGGGCCGCAGGGCTGGTCGCGGTGGTCTGTGTGGGCGAGACCGAGGCCGAGCGTGACGCCGGCCAGACCCTCGATGTGATCGGGCGCCAGCTTGCCGGCTCGCTGCCCGAGGGGGCGACGGCGGCCAATACCGTGGTCGCCTATGAGCCGGTCTGGGCCATCGGCACCGGCCGCACGCCCACGCTGGCGGAAATCGCCGAGGTGCATCATTTCATGCGCGAGCGGCTGACGGCCCGGATCGGGGCCGAGGCGGCGGGTGTGCGGCTGCTGTACGGTGGCTCGGTCAAGCCCTCGAATGCCAATGAGATTTTCGCCGTGCCGCATGTGGATGGCGCCTTGGTGGGCGGGGCGAGCCTTAAGGCCACCGATTTCGGCGCGATTGTCGCGGCGCTGTCCGCGGCCTGACGCGCCCGCCGGGCGGCGGTCCAAAGCCGTCGCCCCTAGGTCGCGGATGGGACAGACCGGGGTGGGGGACTGGGCGCATCTGGGCCCATGACCCTTGCCGCGCCCCCCCGTACCAGCCTTGCCATGGCCAATCTGGCCTGTGCGCTCTCCATGGTGTCCTGGGCGGCGGGCCTGCCGGCGGCGGATTTTCTGATCCCGCATGTGCCCGCGCTGCCCCTGACGGCCGCAAGGATGGGTCTGGCGGCGATTGTCCTGATGCTGGCCTGGTGGATGGTTGAGGGCGGGGCAGCGCTGCGCCGTGCCCCCTGGGCCCGGGCCATCGGCATTGGCGCGGTGCTGTCGCTGGGTGGCCTGTTGCTCTTGATGGGGCAGGCGCGCACCGATGCGGTGACGGTGGCGGTGCTCGCTGCCGTTCTGCCGGTGGTCGGTATCGCGTTAGAGGTCGCCTTTGACGGGCGGCGCCTGCGCTTTGCGCTGGTGCTTGGCGGAATGCTCAGCCTGCTGGGCGGGGTGGTGGCATTGTCGGGGCAGCCGCTGGGCCTCGACCTTGGGCTCGGGGCGGCCTATTGCCTTGGCTCGGTTGTCGTCTATGCGCTTGCTTCGCGGTGGAGCGTGACGGCCCTGCCGACCCTGACGCCTTTGGGGCGTTCGGCGGTGACGGTGGCCGGGGCAGGGTTGGCGGCGCTGTTGGTGGCCCTAGCAGGTGCGGCACTGGGCGCACCGGGGCCAGACTGGGCAGCGCTTGGCGCGCGTGAGGCGGGGGCGCTGATCCTGTTTGCGATTTTCTCGATGGCGATCAGCCAGTTGCTCTGGGTGGCCTCGGTCGGCCCTCTGGGGAACGGCAGGGC
>CALLZQ010000239.1 GCA_937858255.1 uncultured Tabrizicola sp. | reverse complement strand
CTGGACCACGCAGGACAAGCTCGACGCCATCGTGCAGCGCACCCGTGACGGCGGCGCTGAGATCGTTGGTCTGCTGAAAACCGGTTCGGCCTATTATGCGCCCGCCACCTCGGCCATCGAGATGGCAGAAGCCTATCTCAAGGACCAAAAGCGTCTGCTGCCCTGCGCGGCCTATGTCAAAGGCGCCTATGGCCTTGACGGCATGTATGTTGGCGTTCCGACCATCATCGGCGCCGGCGGCATCGAGAAGGTCGTGAACATCAAGCTGAACGACGCCGAGCAGGCGATGATGAACAAGTCGATCGACGCGGTGAAAGGTCTGGTCGAGGCCTGCAAGGGCATCGATCCCTCGCTGGCCTGAGCCGGCTACTGCGGCAGAATGACAACGAGCGCGCGCCCGGCAACGGGCGCGCGCTTCGCCGTTCCGGGGGATGATTCCCCCAAAGATTTCGCCTCTCGGATCGGTCGATTTGCGGTTTTGCCTTTCCTCGATCACCGAGGCTTTGCACCTTGGTTGTAAAATCACAAATATTCGCGCCAACGGCCCCGCGTCAGGGAACGAAATATCGAAAAAAGACAAACGCGCGGATTCGTGCGAACGCCCGGCGGCAGGGCTTTCGCTCGCAGATACACATCCTTATATGAAGGCGCCCCCCCGGGAAGCCCCGAGTCGCGGGCCACTCGACCTTTGCAAAGGATAGATCCATGGCGCTCTCTGGCCTGTTTTCCTCGGACATGGCGATCGACCTCGGGACGGCCAATACGCTGGTCTATATCCGGGGCAAGGGGATCGTCCTGAACGAGCCGTCGGTGGTCGCCTATCACGTCAAGGACGGCAAGAAACAGGTTCTCGCCGTGGGTGAGGATGCCAAGCTGATGCTGGGCCGCACCCCCGGCACCATCGAGGCGATCCGCCCGATGCGCGATGGCGTGATTGCCGATTTCGACAGCGCCGAAGAGATGATCAAGCATTTCATCCGCAAGGTGCACAAGCGTACGACGTTCTCAAAGCCCAAGATCACCGTCTGCGTACCCCGTGGTGCGCCCCCGGTGGAAAAGCGGGCGATCCGGCAGTCGGTCCTGTCCGCCGGCGCGCGCCGCGCGGGCCTGATCGCCGAGCCGATTGCCGCCGCCATCGGCGCCGGTATGCCGATCACCGACCCCACGGGCAACATGGTCGTCGATATCGGCGGTGGCACCACCGAGGTGGCGGTCCTGTCGCTGGGTGACATCGTGTATGCCCGCTCGGTCCGCGTTGGCGGTGACCGGATGGATGAGGCGATCATCAGCTATCTGCGCCGCCATCAGAACCTGTTGATCGGGGAATCGACCGCCGAGCGGATCAAGACCAGCATCGGCACCGCCCGGATGCCCGACGACGGGCGCGGCTCTTCGATGCAGATCCGGGGGCGCGACCTGCTGAACGGTGTGCCGAAGGAAACCGAGATCAATCAGGCGCAGGTGGCCGAGGCGCTTGCCGAACCCGTGCAGGCGATCTGTGACGCGGTGATGCAGGCGCTGGAGGCGACCCCGCCGGATCTGGCCGCCGATATCGTTGACCGTGGCGTGATGCTGACGGGCGGCGGCGCGCTCTTGGGTGATCTGGACCTCAGCCTGCGTGAGCAGACCGGGCTTTCGATCTCGGTTGCCAATGAATCGCTGAACTGTGTGGCGCTTGGCACCGGCAAGGCGCTGGAATACGAAAAGCAACTGCGCCATGTGATCGACTACGACAGCTAAGCGCAGGCGCGGCGGCAAGGCAGCGGCGCAGCAACAGGGACGGCCATGGCCAAGACGCGCACCGATCCAGAGGAATTCTCGCGCCCGCTGCGCCGGGTGCTGATTGGCGTGCTGGTGCTGGTCCTGCTGGCGATTTTCCTGATCTGGCGGATCGACAGCCCGCGGGTCGAGCGGTTCCGCGCCGCGCTGATCGACCGGGTGGTGCCCTCGTTCGACTGGGCGTTGGTGCCGGTGACCCGCGCCGCCGACATGGTCGATCAATTCCAGAGCTACGCCAGTCTTTACGAGCAGAACCAAGAGCTTCGGCGCGAGCTTCAGCAGATGAAGGCCTGGAAAGAGGCCGCGCTGCAACTGGAGCAGCAGAATGCCCGCCTGCTCGACCTCAATCAGGTGCGGCTCGACCCCAAATTGACCCATGTCACCGGGCAGGTGCTGGCCGACAGCGGCAGCCCGTTTCGCCAATCGGTGCTGATCAATGTCGGCAGCCGCGACGGGATTCTGGATGGCTGGGCCACGATGGATGGCATCGGCCTTGTTGGGCGCATCTCGGGCGTGGGTGAGCGGACCAGCCGGGTTATCCTCTTGACCGATACCAACAGCCGCATTCCGGTGACGGTGCAGCCCTCGGGGCAAAAGGCGATCCTGTCGGGTGACAACTCTTCGCTGCCGCCGCTGGATTTTCTGGAAGATGCCGATGAGGTGCGCCCCGGCGACCGGGTGGTCAGTTCCGGCGATGGCGGGATGTTCCCGGCCAACCTCTTGGTCGGGCAGGTGGTGATGGGCAATGACCGGCGCCTGCGCGTCTCGCTCAGCGCCGATTATCAGCGGCTGGAGTTTCTGCGGGTGTTGCGCAGCCATCAGTTGACGCCGATCACCGATGCGGGCGCGCTGATTGCGCCGCCGATCCTGCCGGCGGGACCGGGTACTTTTGGGGCGCTGAACACCCAGGGGCAGCCTGCCGCCGGCGCCCCCCCCGAGGCGGCGGGGGGCCTGTCCTCGGGCTGGTTCGCCGTCATGATTCCGCGAACTAGCCTGGCCGCGCCGGCCGGTTGCGCGCCACCGTCAGCAGGAGCCGGCGCACCGCCACCGGTGCCGAAGCCGCCGGCGATGACGCTGATGAAGTTGCGGTTCATCGCGCGGCACATGATGTAGCTCAGGATGGCGCCAGAGGAACCCACCAGGGCGCCGACGACGATCAGCAGATCGTTGCCGAGCATGAAGCCGGTCGCTGCCGCGGCCCAGCCCGAGTAGCTATTGAGCATCGACACCACCACCGGCATGTCGGCGCCGCCGATC
>CALLZQ010000238.1 GCA_937858255.1 uncultured Tabrizicola sp. | reverse complement strand
CAAGCGCGGTTTGATCTTTGCGGTTATACCGGCGATGATAGAAACCACAGACGTCTTTGCAAGCAAGGGAGGAGCGTCCGAAATCCCCCCCAGCGCCCCGCCGGCGGAAATGCCCAGATAGATCACCGAGCTGTTCAGCGACAGGGTAAAGGCCCCGAACCGCTTGGACAGATCCAGCAACCGGTGCTGGATCGGCACCAGATACATATAGCTGAACACCCCCCAGGCAAAAGCGCAGGGCAGAACCACCATCGGCCGGTCTCGGTAAAGACCCACCAGGGCCATACAGGCGGTCTGGCACAGCACCGTCGCCAGCAACCCCCCCCCCGGCCCGAAACGGTCGGTCAGGATGGCGGTCGCCACATTGCCCAGCATGGCGCCAATGCCAAAAAGGAACAGGACTGTGGGCAGAATATTGACCCCGGCAAACTCGGTGCCCGTCAGGATGACGCTGATATAGCTGTAGACGACATATTCCGAAAGGACGACCAGAAAGGTCACCGAGAGCGCCACCAGCACATCGCGGTTCTGCGCCGGATGCAGAATGTCGAGCAGGTTTTTCGGCGCCTCTTCGCGTGAGGGGCGCAGCAACACGCTCAAGAGCGCGAAACTGGCCACGCCAAGGACGGCAATCGCCAGAAACGCCAGACGCCAGCCAAGAGTCTGGCCGATATAGGTGCCCAGCGGCGCCCCGACGGCCCCCGCCACGGTCATGCCGCCAAAGACGACGGCCAGTGCCGCGCCGCGCCGCGCCGGCGAAACAAGGGCCGAGGCAACGGCGGTTGCCTGCGGTGTAAAGGCCGCCGCCCCCATCGCCGCGATGATCCGCCCGGCGAAAAGACCAAAGGCGCCCTCGGCCATGGCACAAACCACATTGCCGACCGTGAACAGCAACATGGTGGCCAGCATCACTTTTTTCTTGCAGGCCCCGGCCAGCAGCGTGGCCGCCACAGGCGCAAAAATGGCGTAACACAGGGCAAAGACCGTCACCATCTGACCGGCCAGCGAGACCGAGATCCCAAGGTCTTCGGCAATTTCATTGACAACGCCAATCGCGACAAAGGCATCGGACCCGACGGCAAAGGCGCCGATCGCCAGCGCGGCAAGCGTGGTGCGGACCGAGGCCTGACTGGTTTCAGCGGCTTGGTTCATTTCTGGTCTTCTCTTGTTGTGCTGATCAGTTTGCCGGCAAAACGCGGCGCTTTGGCATAGACGATCCAGGTGGTGACCACCTCGCCCACGGTCTCGCAGATCTCGAGCGTTTCGGGGTGGTTCGCCGCATCGCGAACATAGGCGAAACCGGCATCGTATTTCCCGGCGAGCAGGTTGGTCGTCACCACCGGCTTGGTGCTTTCGAACACGATCTCCTCCCAGTCCTCAGGCGTGATATAGCCCATCGCCGGCTCTGGAATGCCGAGACTGCGCGGCTGCGCGACATCGCGGCGCTTCAGCAGCGCCATCGGCTGAGTCGGATAGATGAAAGTGTCATTCACATGCAGGCGGCCCAGAAATTTCTCTGTCACCAGATGCACGGTGAGATGGGCGCTGCATTGGATCAGCGCGCTGGGGCCCTTGTCCTTCAGCACCGCCTCGGCGCCTTCGAAAATATCGGGCACAAGGCAGATTTCGGCCTGAATGCCGAAATGGTCGAGATAGGCCCGCGCCGCGTTCTGATGGCAACTGCCCTCGGGGCCAAGCGTATAGATACGGTCAAAATCCATCACAATGTTCCTTGCAGATAGGCGTCCCGCAGACGCTGTGTCAGGGCCCCGACGGGCATCTGATGGCTGCCGATGCGGGTGACGGGGGTCACCTCGACCGCGGTGCCGGTCACGAACGCCTCGGAAAATCCGGCGATATCGCTGGGGTGCAACCGGGTCTCGGTCACAGAGAGGCCCATGCCGGCGGCAATCTGCATCACCCGCTGCCGCGTCAGCCCGTTCAGAAAGCGATCCGCCCGCGGCGTGACCAGCCGGCCCTCGACCACCGCGAAGAAATTGGCACTGGAGGTTTCGGCAAGGCAGCCCTCGCTATCCAGCAGCAAGGCATCGTCGAACCCCTCAGCCCGGGCCGTGCGATGCGCCAGGTAGCCAATCAGATAACCCCCAGTGGTCTTGGCCTGCGGTGGCAATGTCGCTGACGTGGCACGCGCCGCCTGGGAAAGCGCCAGTGAGATCCCGGCCTCGGGCTGAAAGACCTTGGGCCATTCCCAGACCACCATCGCCACATGGGCCGACAGGCCCGCGGCATGCAGTCCCA
>CALLZQ010000237.1 GCA_937858255.1 uncultured Tabrizicola sp. | reverse complement strand
ACAACAGCCATTACTATGACGGGCTGGGCATCCGTAATGTCTACCTCGGCAGCTATACCCGGCTGGATGGCAGTGTGATGGCGGGGCCGTCGCTGGCCGATCTGGTGGCGGCCAAGGACGCCGGGGTGGATGCGCAACTGCGGTCCGAACTGGATGGTTCGGTGGCGGCGCTGGCCACGCTCAAGGCGGCGGCAGAAGGTGGTCTTGCCTATGATCAGATGCTGGAACCGGGGAATAAAGAAGGCGAGGCGCTGATCATGGGCGCGGTCAACGCATTGGTGACGCAAACCGCCTCGATCGAGCGGGCGGTGACGGTGCTGGGTCTGACCTCGGCAGGGTTTGAGGGATCGGATAGCCTGGACAACCCGGGCGCCGTTTTTCAATAACCTGAAAATATATTAAAAACAATTGTTTGCGCGGGATTTCTCGGGCAAACTCTCAACAAGACCGGATCTGCCAGAGGCCCAGGACATGACCCCAA
Organism: uncultured Tabrizicola sp.; assembly: GCA_937858255.1. Lineage (GTDB taxonomy): Bacteria > Pseudomonadota > Alphaproteobacteria > Rhodobacterales > Rhodobacteraceae > Pseudotabrizicola. The sequence goes on along the minus strand of CALLZQ010000237.1, from coordinate 3,915 downwards.
AACCCCAGGCCAATCGTCTCGCCTTGCTGGCAACCGCCGCGCTGCTGGCGGCACCGCTGCCCGCCGGGGCCGAGGCGCCGCCGCTGGGCGATCCGCATCTGGCGGTGGTGCCGCGCACCACGGCAGAGGCGGCGCGGATCGCCGCCATCCTCAGCCCCCCGCAGGATTTCAGCGCCCCCGAGGCCTTTGAGGACAAGCCCGCCGGCGCCGCCACGGTGCGGCGCAAACCCAATGCCGATGCCTTCAGTCAGTTCTCGGGCAATATGCCGTTTGAGGACGAGATGCGCTTCAAACTCGGCAATGCGCTGTTTCGCAAGAGCTGGGTCGCCTCGCCCGCCTCGACCCTCGCCTCTGACGGGCTGGGGCCGCTTTACAACGCGCGCGCCTGTCAGGATTGCCATTTGAAGGACGGGCGCGGCCATCCGCCCGAGGGCGCCGAAGACAGCCGGGTGTCGATGTTCCTGCGCCTGTCGATCCCCGGTGGCACCAGCCCGGCCGAGATCGAGGAGTGGCTGGCGACGCAGGCCGAGCCGACCTATGGCGGACAGTTGCAGGACCTTGCCGCCCCCGGACATGCCGCCGAGGGGCAGATGCAGATCGCCTATACCGAAACGCCGGTCACGCTGAACGGCGGTCAGGTGGTTCACCTGCGCGCGCCGGCCTATTCAATCACTGGCCTTGGCTATGGCCCAATGGCGGCGGAAGTGCAGATCTCTCCCCGGATCGCGCCGCAGATGATCGGGCTGGGGCTATTGGAGGCGATTCCGGCGGCCGATATCCTTGCGCTGACCGATCCCGACGACCGTGATGGCGACGGTATTTCGGGCCGGGCGCAGATCGTGCCCTCGGTGGAATTCGGTGTGCCGATGCTGGGGCGCTTTGGCCTCAAGGCCGGGGCGCCGACGGTACGGGCGCAATCGGCGGGGGCCTTTGCCGGCGATATGGGCCTGTCGAATCCGCTCCACCCCGACCCCGGCGGGGAATGCCAGCCGGCGCAAACGGCCTGCCGTGCCGGCCCGCATGGGCAAGAGCCGGGCATCCGCGACGGGCTGGAGGTGGATGGCGAGAGCCTTGACCTCGTCACCTTTTACAGTCGCAACCTCGGCGTGCCCGAGCGGCGCGGCGCCGCCGATCCGCAGGTTTTGCGGGGCAAGGAAGTGTTCCACGCCCTCAACTGTCAGGGCTGTCATGTGCCCAAACATGTGACTCACCGGCTGGAGGGACAGCCCGAGCAATCGTTCCAACTGATCTGGCCCTATACCGACCTGTTGCTGCATGACATGGGCGAAGGGTTGGCCGATGACCGCCCCGAGGGCCGCGCCACGGGCCGCGAATGGCGGACGCCGCCGCTCTGGGGCATCGGATTGACGGCGCAGGTCTCGGACCATACGCAATTCCTGCATGACGGGCGGGCGCGGTCGTTGCTGGAGGCGGTTCTGTGGCATGGGGGCGAGGCCGGGGCCGCGCGCGAGGGCGTGATCGCCCTCGATCCCACCGCCCGCGCCGATCTGATCGCTTTTCTGGAGAGCCTGTGATGCTGCCCCGCCCCCAAATTACCCGCACCCTGACGGCCCTGACCTTGGCCCTGACACTGGCCGCACCCGTCGCCCGGGCCGATTACCCGGAAACCGTGCGCGACCATATCCTGCCGGGGTATCAAAGGCTTGCCGAGGCGACGGCGGCCCTAGCCACCGCCACCGAGGCCAGTTGTGCGACCGAAGACCTCGCCCCGGCCTATCACGCCGCCTATGACGCGTGGATGGGGATGCAGCATCTGCGCTTTGGCCCGGTGGAAACCGATGGCCGGGCGCTGGCGATCCTTTACTGGCCCGATCCCAAGGGGTCTGGCGCGCGGGCACAGATGGCGCTGTTGACCGGCGATCCGGCCAAGCTGGCACCCGAGGTCTTTGCCGAACAGTCGGTGGCCGCGCGCGGCCTGCCTGCGCTGGAACGGCTGCTCTACCCCGATCAAGCCCTGCCCGCTGATCCCTGCCCGCTGATCCGGGCAACCGCCGCCGATCTGGCCCAGACCGCCGCCACGGTTCTGGCCGAGTGGCAAGGCGGTTATGCCGATCAGGTGATCACGGCAGGTGAGGCCGGGAACCCGCTGTTTCAGACCCGCAAAGAGGCGCGGCAACTGATGTTCACCCAGATCGCCACCGCGCTGGAAATGCTGGACGATCAACGGCTGGGCCGCCCGCTTGGCACCCCTGAGGCCCCCCGGCCTGAACGCGCCGAGGCCCGCGCCTCGGGCCGGTCGGCGCGCAATGTGGTGCTGGCGCTGACGGCGCTGCGGGCGATGGCGCAGAGCCTGACGCCGGATGCGCCAAAGACCGATGCGGGCTTCGCCCATGCGCTTGACCTGCTGGCGGCGCTGCAAGATCCGGTCTTTGCCGGTGTGGCCGAGCCGAATGCCCGGCTCAAGGTCGAAATCATCCAGCAGGCGGTCGCGCATCTGCGCGAGCTGGCCTTGGGGGAACTGGGGCCGGAATTGGATGTCGGCCTTGGGTTTAACGCCGCGGATGGGGATTGAGATGACCAGCCGTCGTCGCTTCCTCGCCGGTCTGGCCGCACTGGCCCTGCCCTGCCCGAGCTGGGCCGATGCGGGCAGCCCGGCCTTTCTGGCCGCCGCCAAGGTCGATGAGGGATACAGGCTCTTCGGCCTTGCGGCGACAGGTGAGGCGCTGTTCTCGCTGCCCCTGCCCGCGCGCGGCCATGCCGCCACCGCCCATCCGCAACGCCCGCTGGCCGTGGCCTTTGCCCGCCGGCCCGGCACCTATGCGCTGGTGATCGACTGCGCCAAGGGCGCGCTGGCCGCCCGCCTGACCCCGCCAGAGGGGCGTCAATTCAACGGCCATGGCGCTTTTTCCGCCGATGGCGCGGTGCTTTATACCTCGGAAGTCGTGGCCGAGGGATCGGCCGGCCGCATCGGCCTGTGGGACAGTCACGATTTCCGCCGCATCGGCGAATGGGACAGCGGCGGCATTGGCCCGCATGACATCCGCCTTTGGGATCAGGGTCTGATCGTCGCCAATGGCGGGATCGAGACCGACCCGGGCGACCGGACCAAGCTGAACCTCGACCGCATGCGCCCCAATCTGGCGCGGCTCGACCGCGCGGGCCGGCTGGCCGATGTGGTGGAACTGCCCGGGGAATACCGGCAGAACTCGATCCGCCATCTGGCCCTGCGCGGTGACGGGCTGATCGCCTTTGCCATGCAATGGGAGGGCGACCCCGCCGAGGCGGTGCCGCTGTTGGGGCTGTGGCGCCCCGGCAGCGCGCCGGTGCTGTGCCCCGCGCCTGAAACCGAGGCGCCCCGGATGAAGGGCTATGCCGGCTCGATCGCGCTGAACGGCAGCGAGATCGCGCTGACCTCTGCCAAGGGCGGGGTGGCCATGCTGTTTTCTGCGGGCCTCGACGATGCGGGGGCCTTCCTCGCCACTCATAGCCGTGCCGATGCCAGTGGCGTTGCCGCCCATTCCGGGGGGGGATTTGTGCTGAGTGATGGCGGCGGCGGGCTGTCGCGGCTGACATTTGACGGCCTGTCGCCCTTGCGGCGCGAGGACGGCCTGGCCTGGGACAATCACCTGATCGCGTTGCGCTGACCGCGCCCCGGCGCCAGCGCGCCGGCCAGCAGGCCCGGGCTATGGCCATGCACCCGCAAGAAATGGCGGTTGAAATGTGCCTGATCAGCAAAAACCCCCCCGACCGGCGCCTCGGGCAAAGGCGTGTCCCGGAACAACAGCCGCTGGGCCAAATCCCCCCCGCGCCGCAGCTGGCCATGCAGGCCCACGCGGCCCCGCTGGATCTGGAGTTCTACGACGGCGCGGCCTTCCCGGCCGACTACCGGGGCGACCTCTTCATCAGCTTCCACGGCAGCTGGAACCGCACCGTCCCCACCGGCTACAAGGTGGT
>CALLZQ010000236.1 GCA_937858255.1 uncultured Tabrizicola sp. | reverse complement strand
ACTTTCACCGGCCTCGGGCTGGAACTCGGCGGCAAGGATCCGGGCTATGTGCGGGCCGATGCCAATCTGGAGGCGGCCGTGGATACGCTGATGGACGGGGCGCTGTTTAATGCCGGCCAGTGCTGCTGCGGGATCGAGCGGATTTATGTCCACGAAAGCCTCTATGACGCCTTTGTGGAAAAGGCGGTGGCCTGGGCCAAGGGTCTGACCCTCGGCAATCCTTTTGATGCCGCCAGCACGCTGGGCCCGATGGCCAACAAGCGTTTTGCCAAGGTGGTGCGCGACCAGATCGCTGAGGCGGTGGCCGCCGGGGCCAAGCCGCTGATCGACCCCAAGGATTTCCCCGCCGATGATGGTGGCGCCTATCTCGCCCCGCAGGTGCTGGTGAATGTCGATCACTCGATGCGGGTGATGATGGAAGAGAGCTTTGGCCCCGTCGTCGGCATCATGAAAGTCAAGGATGATGAAGAGGCCATCGCCCTGATGAACGACAGCCCCTATGGCCTGACCGCCAGCATCTGGACCCAAGATTACGACACCGCCGCCGCCATCGGTGCGCGGATCGAGACCGGCACCATCTTTATGAACCGCGCCGATTACCTTGACCCGGCCCTGTGCTGGACGGGCTGCAAGGACACTGGCCGGGGCACCTCACTGTCCTACCTCGGGTTCCATTCGGTGACCCGTCCGAAATCCTATCACCTCAAGAAGGTCTGATCCCATGACCCACAACGTTCCCAACCGGAACTGGTCTTATCCCACCGCAATTAAATTCGGCGTTGGCCGCATCGCGGAACTGGCCGATCATTGCAAGGCCAGCGGCATTGCCAAGCCGTTGCTCGTCACCGACAAGGCGCTGGCCAGCCTGCCGATCACCGCCGCCGCGCTGGATGTGCTGGAAGCCGCCGGCCTTGGCCGCGCGGTGTTCTCCGACGTAGACCCCAACCCGAATGAGGGCAACATGGCCGCCGGCATCGCCGTCTATCAGGCGGGCGGGCATGATGGCGTGATTGCCTTTGGCGGCGGCTCGGCCCTTGATCTGGGCAAGATGATTGCGTTGATGGCCGGTCAGCGCGCCGACCTCAGCGTCTGGGATCTGGAGGATATCGACGATTGGTACACCCGTGCCGATGCCGACAAGATCGCCCCGGTGATTGCCGTGCCGACCACGGCCGGCACCGGGTCCGAGGTAGGCCGCGCCGGGGTTCTGACCAACTCGGTCACCCATAAGAAAAAGATCATCTTCCATCCGAAGCTGATGCCGGTGGTCACGATCTGCGATCCGGCGCTGACCGTGGGGATGCCGCGTTTCATCACCGCC
>CALLZQ010000235.1 GCA_937858255.1 uncultured Tabrizicola sp. | reverse complement strand
CCCGCCCCGCTTGTCCTGCCCCCCCCCCGTGTTGCCCCGCCCGCCGCCCCGGTTCGCGCCGCCGAGGGCCGCACCACCCTGCCGGTCGCAGTGGCCAGCATCCGGCAATACCATGGGTTCGCGGCAAAAGGCCCCTCGACCAGAACCGGCCCCTCGGCCCCGATCAGATCAAGGCAGCGCGCCGTCATCAGCCCCAGATAGTGACCGACCGCCACCTCGCGCTCTGCCAGCGTGCGCGGCGCCTCGGTCCAGCCTGATTGCCGCGCCGGATAGGGGCCCGAACCCTGCACCACCGCAGGCAGGACCATCACCTGCCGCGCGATCACGGCGGCCTCATCGGCAAGGCCGACACCGGCGGGCGCTTGCCCCGGCGGGCCGGCGGCTGCCATCAATCGCTCATGCTCGCGCCCGCCCATGAACCGGGCCGAGGGCACCGGACCGCCCAGAGCCGACACGTTGATCAGGCAATCGCGCGCAGGGTTCAGCGGCTGCGCCCGCCCGCCCAAGGCCATGGCGATGACCCAGGTGCCGGTCGAGACCACGGCAAAGGGCGGCCTCCCCGCCATCAGATGCGGCATCAGCGAGGCATTGGAATCGTGAATGCCAACCAGCACCGGCAGGGCCGGCAGACCCAGCTCTGCCTGCAATTCCGGGCGCAGATGACCCAGAATCTCATCCGGGCGGCGCGGCGGCGCCATTTTGCCGGCCAGCCCCAGCCGGGCCGGCAGATCAGACCAGGTGCGCGCAACGGGGTTCCACAGATCGGTATGGCAGCCCAGCGAGCAGAGATCGCAAGCCAGTTCCCCGGTCAGCAGATGGCCCCAATATTGGGGCCAGGTGACAACATGGGCAAGGCGTGCGGCCAGCCCCGTATCCTGCCGCAGCATCCAGAAAAGCTGCGCCCCCAGGTTCAGTCCCAAAGGCAGGGCCGGCGCGCCGGTCTGGGCAAAGTCAGGGCGCAACGCCTCATATTCCGGGCGCAGATCGTCCGGCCCCGGATGCTCATAATCAAGAACCGGTGCCGCCAGGGCGCCCCGCTGATCCAGCAACGCCGCCGCCGCGCCATGGGTCGATACCGAAATCGCCCCGAACCCATGGCTTGCCGCAAGCTCGGCCAGTCCCCGGCGCAGAAAGGCCCAGATCGCCTCTGTATCGAAATGCGGCCAGGGCGGGCCGGGACGCACCTGATTGGGGCATGTTCTGACGGCAATCTCGGCCCGCGCGGCCAGATCGACCAAGGCCAGCTTGGCATTGGTCTTGCCAATGTCGATGACCGCCACGCGCTGCATCTGCCGCCCGATCCGCATTATGGCAGGTGAAACAGGGGAACCAGCGGCACCGCCACCGGCGCGCCATCGGGCTGCGTCTCCATCAGATCGGCCATATAGGTCCACCAGCGCTGCATGACCGGATGCGCGGGCAACGCCTCCATGCCGTGATCGTCCGGGCGCCAGAGAACACCGAACAACAGGCCCGTTTCCCGGTCGAGATGGATCGAGTAATCGCGGATCCCCGCCTCTTGCAACAGGGTCACAAGCTCGGGCCAGATCGCGTCGTGACGCCGGCGGTATTCTTCCTCGCACCTCGGGTTCAGCCGCATGCGAAAGGCATATTTCTCCATCATTTCCTCCGCAAAAGCCGGGGCACGGCGATCACACCGATCAAGAGCAGGCCAACAAAGATCGACATGACGATCCCCGGCACATTCAACAGGCCAAAGCCGAACGTCACCATGCCCATGATAAAGGCCGCCAGCACGACCCCAAGGATCGACCCCGATCCCCCCAGAATGCTGACACCGCCCAGAACCACCATCGTCACCACCTCCAGCTCCATCCCCGTGGCGATCGAAGGCCGGGTCGAGCCGAGGCGCGAGGTCAGGCAAACCGCCGCCAGACCGCTCATCACCCCGGTCAGCAGAAACAGCATGAAACGCACCCGCCCGACGCGAATACCCGAGAACAGCGCCGCGGTCGCATTATTGCCGATGGCAAAGACACTGCGCCCGAACCCGGTGCGATGCAGCAGCATGTAAAAGCCGATGGCCAGCGCCGCGAACAGCGCCAGTTCAACGCTGATCACCCACCAGACATAGCCCTGCCCAAAGTAGGCAAAGCCGGGCGGATAGCCGGTAAAGGCCTGATCACCCAGCACGACAAAGGCGATGCCGCGAAACAGGCTCATCGTTCCGATGGTCACAACGATCGAGGGCAGGCCCATCCCTGCCACCAGCCAGCCATTGACCGCCCCGCAGGCCAGCCCCGTCACCAGCCCGGCCGCGACGATCAACGGTGTTCCCGCCCCCGCCGTCATCGCCAGCCCCATGGCAGTAGACGCCAGAGCGATGATCGAAGCGACCGACAGGTCGATCTCGCCCGCGATGATCAACATGGCCATGGCAAAGGCGATCATCGCCTTTTCAGTAAAGTTGAAAGTCGCGTCCGACAGATTCCAGGCGTTCAGGAAATAGGGCGAGGCAAAGGAATTGGCCGCAAAGACCAGAACGAACACCACCACCAGCAGCGCCTCCCAACTGCGCAGCGCCTGCCACAGCGGCGGGGGCAGCCGGTCCGGGATGGCCCGGGCGCGCGATGCGCCGGTATTGGCTTCAGGGTTCATCTTTGCACCGCCTCTCGCAGGATGATCCGGCCACGCGGACGCGACTGGCTGGCATTGAAAGCCACGGCCAAGAGGATGGCCATGCCGGCAATCGCCATCTGCCAGAACGGGGAAATGCCGATCACCGGCAGCGCATTCTTGACCACGCCCAGAAACAACGCCCCCAGAACGGCCCCGGCGACTGTGCCGACGCCCCCGGCAATCGAAACACCTCCGATGACACAGGCCGCCACCACATCCAGCTCAAAGCCGCCGGCAATATCGACATAGGCCACAGCATAGCGCGAGACCCAGAGATAACCCGTCAATCCCGCCAGCGCGCCAGACAGAACAAAGGCGAGGGCTTGCGTCCGCCCGACATCAATGCCGGCATAGACCGCCGCATGCGGATTGCCCCCCACCGCCAGAAAGGCCCGCCCCCGCCCCGTCCGGCCCAGGATCAGCGCAAACAGCGCAATCACCGCCAGCGCGACCCAGCTCATCACCGGCAGGCCCAGCAGCACCAGTCGCGGCAGCGCCTTGAAACCCTCGGTCATTTCATGGGCGTTGATCCATTTGCCATTGGTCATCAGAAAGATGATGCCGCGATAGATCGTCATCGTCCCCAGCGTCACCACGATCGAGGGGATGCCCAGTTTCCAGACCAGAACCCCGTTGACCCCCCCAAATGGCGGCCCAACCAAAGGATCCGCCAGCAGGATCACGGGCAGTGGCACGCCAGCCCCGTTCAGCATCGCCGCCACCATCCCGCTCAGCGCCAGATTTGCGGCAACTGACAGGTCGATACATTTGGTGAGGATGACGATCATCTGACCGATGGCCAGAATGATCAGCGGCGCGGAATCGTTGAACACCGCCATCAGATTTCCCGGCGCGACAAATCCGGGAAACCGCAGGGCGATCAGCCCGGTCAGCACCGCGATGGCCAGCGCCAGTTGCGCCTCACGCGATCTTGTCAGCCAAGTCATGCGGCCACCCCCTGCCCGTCTATGCCCGCCGCCGCGCGCACCAGCGCCTCGGGTGTCATCGCCTCTCCGGCCAGTTCAGAGACGATCCGCCCCTCACGCATCACGATCACCCGGTCGGACATGCCCAGCACCTCGGGGATTTCCGACGACACCATGATCACCGCCAGCCCCTGTGCTGCGAGTTCGGCCATGAAGGCATGGACCGCCGCCTTGGAGCCGATGTCGATGCCCTTGGTTGGCTCATCGAGGATGATGACCTTGGGCCGCGTCGCCAGCCATTTGGCGATCACCACCTTTTGCTGGTTGCCGCCCGACAACAGGCCGACATCCTGATCCAGACTGGCCGCCCGCAGATCCAGCCGCGCGGTGTAATCGCGCGCCAGCGCGAATTCCTCGGCCATCTGCAACAGCCCCCGGCGCGAGACGCGGTTCAGTTGTGGCAGCGTGACATTCTGAAAGATCGGCAGACCCTTGACCGCGCCTTGCCGGCCACGATCCTCGGGGACATACACAATCCCCGCCGCAATCGCCTCGGCAGTCGAGCGGATGATCCGCGCCGTCCCCTCGACCATGCAGGCCCCGCGCGAGGGGCGGGTAATCCCAAACAGCGCCTGCATCCCCCCGGACCCCCCGGCACCGACAGGGCCGTAAACCCCCAAAACCCCCCCCCGCCGCAGATGAAAGGCGATATCGGCGAACTCGGTCGGATGGTTGTAACCAGCGACGCGCAGCACCTCGTCACCGATATTATGCGCCCGCGTGGGGAAAATCTGATCGACAGATCGCCCGACCATCATCTGCACCAGATCGGCCTCGCCGACCTGATCCATGGCACCTTCGGCCACGAACCGCCCGTCGCGAAAGACGGTGTAGCGATCGGCAATACGGAAAATCTCATCAAATTTGTGGCTGATGAACAGGATCGCCTTGCCCTTGGCCTTCAGCGCCTCGACCAGATCGTAAAGCTCATGAATTTCCTTGTGGGACAGGGCGGCGGTGGGTTCATCCATGATCACCACCCGGGCGTCAATCGACAGCGCCCGCGCGATGGCCACCAGATGTTTCGAGGCGATGCCCAGTTCCTTGAGCCGCAGGTCAGGATCAAGATCGGCCCCGATCGACTGCAAGAGCGTGCGCGCACTGCGCCGCATTTCGGCCCGGTCGATCAGACCAAAACGGCCGCGCGGGGCGTGACCCAGCCAGATATTTTCGGCCACGCTCAACTCGTCAAAGAGTACCGTCTCTTGGTGGATGGCTGTCACCCCGGCCTGTGCGGCGGCCTCGGCGCTGTCAAAGCGCATCCCCTGCCCCGCAACCCGGATCTCGCCAGCCTCGGGCTGGTAAATGCCGGTCAGGATCTTGACGATGGTGGATTTGCCGGCACCGTTCTCACCGATCAGCGCCGTGACCTGACCGGGGTACAGGTCAAGCTGCACATCCTCAAGGGCCTTGACCCCCGGAAATGACTTGGAAATGCCGCGCAGCGACAGGACGGGTTGCATGACTGGCCTTGCTGAAATGAAAGGCCCCGGGATGCCGGTCAGGCGCCCCGGGGCAGAGGCTGATCAGAAGATCGACTTGAACTGGTCGATATTCGACTTGTCATAGGTGAAGGGGTCGGACATGGCAGCCTCGCCATTGGCATCCAGCTTGGCGGTGCCCATACGGCCCATGCCAATCTCGGCACCCTCACCGGTCGCGGCGCCCTTGTTGATGTTATAGGCGAGCATCGTGGCCGCATAGCCGAGGTCGATGGGGTTCCAGATCGCAAAGCTGATCGTCGCGCCCGAGTCGACCGCGCCCGCCATTTCCGAGGGCAGACCCAGACCGGTCACGTTGATCTGTCCGATCTTGCCGGCATCGGTCACCGCCTGCGAGGCGGCAAGAATACCCACCGTCGTCGGCGCGATGATCGCCTTGAGGTTCGGATAGGTCTGCATCAGGCCCTGCGCTTCGCGGTAGGACTTGTCCGAGAGGTCATCGCCATAGACCGTCGCCACAAGGTTCACGCCCGGATAGTTCG
>CALLZQ010000234.1 GCA_937858255.1 uncultured Tabrizicola sp. | reverse complement strand
TATGTATGGCGAACCCGCCCTGCCCCCGGATTTTGTGTCGCTGCCACAGGTGAACCCGGATGCGCCCAAGGGCGGGCGGATCGTTTTCGGCGAATCCGGCAGCTTTGATTCGATGAACCCCTTCATCCTCAAGGGCCGCGCGCCCGCTGGCCTGTCTGCAATGACGGTCGAGACGCTGATGGGCCGGAATTACGACGAACCCTTTGCCCTTTACGGCCTTTTGGCCGAATCGATCATGACCGATCCGGGCCGCACCTACGTCGAATTCACCCTGCGTGAGGCGGCGCGATTCTCGGATGGCAGTCCGGTCACGGTCGAGGATGTGATGTGGTCGTTCGAGACGTTGGGGACCAAGGGCAACCCCCGCTATGCCGGTGCGTGGAAGAAGATCGGCGCGATGGAGCAGACCGGCCCGCGCAGCGTCCGCTTTACCTTCAACACCGAGGACCGCGAATTGCCGCTGATCCTCGGCCTGCGTCCGATCCTGAAAAAGGCGCAGTGGGACGGCAAAGCCTTTGACGAATCGACGTTGGAAATCCCCATCGGCTCGGGCCCCTATGTCGTCGACAAGTTCGAGGCCGGCAAATACGTCAGCTACCGCAAGAATCCTGACTGGTGGGGCAAGGACCTGCCCTTCAATCGCGGCCAGCATAACCTCGACGAGGTGCGCTATGAGTACTTCGGCGATGGCGGCGTGGTGTTCGAGGCGTTCAAGGGCGGCGTGATCACCAGTTGGCGTGAGACCAACCCCGCGAAATGGGACAGCGTCTACGACTGGGCCGAAGTCACCTCGGGCGAGGTGGTGAAATCAGTCATCCCGCATCAGCGCCCCTCAGGCATCGAAGGGTTCGTGATGAACACCCGCAAACCGCTGTTCCAGGACTGGCGGGTGCGAGAGGCGATGATCCTCGCCTTCAACTTCGAGATCGTGAACCAGACGCTGAATGGCGGCGCCAATCCCCGCATTCCGTCCTATTTCGGCAATTCGCCGCTTGGCTTTACCCCCGGCACCCCGGCCGAGGGGCGGGTTGCGGAACTGCTCGAACCCTTCCGCGCCGAACTGGTGCCGGGCACGATCGAGGGCTATGCCGTGCCGCAGGGAGATGGCACGGTGGCCAACCGCAAGAACCTGCGCGCGGCAACCGCGCTGCTGGAAGAGGCCGGCTGGACCGTGCAGGAGGGCGTGCTGAAGAATGCGGCGGGCGAACCTTTTGCCTTTGAGATCCTGTTGGTGAATGGCGCCAATGACATGATCTCGGCCGCCGATATCTATGTCGAGGGGCTGAAACGCCTCGGAATCGACGCCAAGGTGCAGACGGTGGATGACGCCCAATACAAGGAACGTACCAACAATTACACCTTTGACATGACCCATTACATCCGCAGCCTGTCGTTGTCGCCGGGCAATGAGCAGATGCTCTATTGGGGGTCGGCGGGTGTGACCGAACCGGGCACGCGCAACTGGATGGGCATCAACTCTCCTGCCGCCGAGGCGATGATCAAGGCGATGCTTTCCGCCCCCGATCAGGCCGAATTTGTCGCCGCGACACAGGCGCTGGACCGTATCCTTACGGCGGGTAGATATGTCGTGCCGATGTGGTATTCTGATGTCTCACGGCTGGCGCATCGCAAGGAACTCAAATACCCCGAGCGCCTGCCCCTCTATGGCGACTGGCTGGGCTTTCAGCCTGACGTCTGGTGGTACGAGCAGTAAGGATCTGAGGACGATGCGACATTACATTCTGCTGGCGACGCTTTCGCTTGCGACGCTGCTTTCGGCCTGTGCGACGGTGGACGGGGTCGGCCGCGACATCTCTGGCGGGGCGAACCGGGTCTCGAACTGGTTCAACTAAGCCATTGGCCCAACGGTCGGGCGGGCCCTGTGCCCGCCCCCCCGGTCTGACAGAGGGCCATTTGTCAGAATGCCCAGAGCGTGCCTGTGCTTTTCAGGCTGCACCCCTGACGCAAGGGGCAGGTCGTGCATGCGCGCTCATCACCGGCAATCGCGGGGATACAACGGGCAAGCTGTGCAACGGCCTTGGCAGAGGCCAGCACCGCCCCCTTGGCCTCAGTTCCCTTGGGCTCGGGGTCCTCGACGCCGCGCGTGACATTCGCAAAAGATAGGGTGTCCTGCCAGATCATCTTGTCCCTCGACCTTCAGATACACTCCTTAACGGCAGCGATCCGTTCGTTTTAGGTCACGGCAAGAAGAATGCCAAAATTTCCATCCCAAGGGATAGGGGCGGCATCTGGCCAGCCCTTAGCCCAGAGATGTCACCCAAAGGATCGTCGCATCCTCATCCGAGAGGCTGATGACATTGTGGCCCATTGAGGCATCATAATAGGCGCTGTCGCCCCGGCGCAGTTCCACCGGCTCATAGAACTCTGTGTAAAGCCGGATCACCCCGGTCAGCACCAGCAGGAATTCCTCGCCGTCATGGCGCACCCAGCCATCGAATTCCTCGAACCGCCGGGCGCGGATACGGGCGCGATAGGGCAGCATCTTCTTGCGCGTCAGCGTCGCGGCCAGAAGTTCATGCTCGTACGTCGCCGTAGCGTGGCTGTTGCCTTCGCCCTGTTTGGTGACCGCCATCCGGCCAGAAACCTGCGCCACCTTGGCCGGCGGGGTAAAGAGCTGCGGTACCGAAATTGCCAGACCCTCGGCCAGCTTTTTCAACGCCTCATAGGTCGGGCTCATCTGCCCGTTCTCGATCTTCGACAGGGTTGATCGCGCCAGCCCCGCCTGATTGGCCGCCTGTTCCAACGTCCAGCCGCGTTCCTTGCGCAGGGCGCGTACCCGCTCGGCCAGATTGACCGGCTCGACGGCGACGCTTTCGCCGGTTTCCCGGGCGATGCGGATCAGGGATTTCGGGTCATTCGCGCTCATGAAGCCGTGATCTATCGAATGCCACCCTGTCTTGCAACGATTTGCGCATGGGCCTATCCCCAAGGGATGCGCGCCGAGATTGACAACCGACCCTTTCCGACCCCGCCCGCCGCCTTCAACATGGCGGCTCATGTGCTGGCGGCCAGCGCCGCGCGGCTGCCAGATAAACCAGCCTTGCAGATCCTGCGCACCAATGGCGCCGAGCGGTGGAGCTATGCGCGCCTGCTGGCGGCTGTGCAGGGCTGCGGGGCGGGCCTCCTCGCGCGGGGGCTGGTGCCCGGTGACCGTGTGCTGATGCGGCTGGGCAATCAGGTCGAGTTTCCGATCCTGTTTCTGGGGGCGCTGTCGGTCGGGCTGGTGCCGGTCGCCACCTCGTCGCAACTGACGCGCGAGGAAATCACCCCGATGGCGGCCCATGTGACGCCGCGCCTGATCGTGGCGGCACCGGGGATTGCCCTGCCCGACCATCCGGCGCCGGTGCTGACCGAGGCCGAGATCCGCGCGATGGAGGGGCTGCCGCCCGCCCCCTTTGACATGGGCGATCCGCATCGCCCGGGCTATATCATCTTCACCTCGGGCACCTCGGGCCGGCCCATGGCGGTGGTTCATGCCCATCGGGCGATCCTTGGCCGGCAGATGATGCATCAGGGCTGGGAGGGGCTGGGCGAGGCCGACCGCCTGCTGCATGCCGGTGCCTTCAACTGGACCTATACGCTGGGCACCGGCCTGATGGACCCATGGACACTCGGCGCGACCGCGCTGATTCCCGGCCCGGGCGTCGCACCCGCACAACTGGGCCTGTTGATGAAGCGCTTTGACGCCACCATCCTTGCCGCCGCCCCCGGGGTCTACCGGCAGCTGCTGCGCGGCCCCCTGCCGCCGCTGCCACGCCTGCGCCATGGGCTGTCAGCGGGGGAAAAGCTGTCGGCCGAGACCCGCGCCGCCTGGGTGGCCGCAACCGGCACACCGGTCTATGAGGCGCTGGGAATGTCCGAGATCTCGACATTCATCTCGGCCAGTCCCGCCCGCCCCGCGCCCGAGGGGACGACCGGCTTTGCCCAGCCCGGGCGGCATATCGCGGCGCTTGGCGCCGATGGCCGACCGGTGGCGCGGGGAGAGGCCGGGCAACTGGCGGTGAACCGCGACGATCCGGGCCTGATGCTGGCGTATCTGGACGCGCCCGAGGCGACGGCGGCGCGCCGGTCCGGCCCTTGGTTCCTGACCGGCGACACCGTGTCGATTGCCGAGGATGGCGCCGTCACCTATCTGGGCCGCGCCGATGACCAGATGAATGCCGGCGGCTATCGCGTCTCACCCGCCGAGGGCGAGGCGGCGAGGCAGGGCCTTGACGGTCTGACCGAGGCCGCCCTGACCGAGGGCGAGGTGCGCCCCGGGGTCACCATCATCGCCTGCTTCTACACGGCCCCCGCACCACTGGATCCTTCGGTGCTGACCGCCCATGCCGAGGCGCATCTGGCCCGTTACAAGCAGCCGCGCGCCTTTGTCCGGCTGGACAGCCTGCCGCGCAACGCCAATGCGAAACTCAACCGTCGCGCCCTGCGCGCCCATGACCTGAAGGGGCAAACCCCATGATCACCCTCGACATCCTCTCGGATCCGATCTGCCCCTGGTGCTATATCGGCAAAACCCATCTCGACCGGGCGCTCGAGCAGAATGCCGGCCACCCGTTTCAGATCGAGTGGCATCCCTTTCAGCTCAACCCCGAGATGCCGGCGGGCGGCATGGACCGCCGCGCCTATCTGGAGGCAAAGTTCGGCGGCAAGGACGGGGCTGTGCGGGCCTATCGCGCGGTGGAAGAGGCGGCCGAGACGGCGGGTTTGCAGGTCGACTTTGCCAAGGGGCCACGGGGGCCCAACACGCTGGACGCCCATCGGCTGATCCATTGGGCCGGGCATGAGGGGCGGCAATCGGCGGTGGTGGCCGCACTGTTCCGCGCCTATTGGCGCGAGAGCCGCGACATCGGCGCGCGCGAGACGCTGATCGAGATCGCGGGCGAATGCGGTCTGGATGCCGCGATGATCACCCGGCTGATCGACAGCGATGCCGACGCCGCCGAGATCTCGGCCCGCGATGCCCATGCCCGGCAGCGCGGGGTGAATGGCGTGCCCTGCTTTATCATCGGCAATCAATATGCCGTCTCGGGCGCCCAGCCGCCGCAGGTCTGGGGGCAGATCATCGCCGAATTGCTGGCCGATCAGCAGGCGCCCGCGCCCGGCGCGTGACCGGGGGCGCCCCCGGATTGGGGCTGGCGCTGGCAGCGGCCTTGGGATAGCCCCGGCGGGAAAGGAACTCTCATGCGACCGACCAAGCCTCTGGGGCAGGTGGAATTCATCGCGCTGATTGCGATGCTCTTTGCCACCATCGCCTTTTCGATTGATGCGATGCTGCCCGCCCTGCCCCGCATCGCCGCCGAGCTGTCGCCCGGCGATCCGAACAAGGCGCAACTGATCCTGACCAGCTTTGTGATGGGGATGGGGCTGGGCACCTTTGTCGCCGGGCCGTTGTCTGTCTCGCTCGCTCTGGTGCGGGATTTGTACAAGGGCCGCGCCATGGCCCGGATCGTCAGCTTTGCGATGATGATCTTTACGCTGGTTCCCGCCATCGCCCCCGCCTTGGGGCAGGCGATCATCGCAGGCTTCGGCTGGCGTTCGGTCTTTCTGGCCTTCCTCGGCTTTTCCGCGATCAGCCTGTGCTGGATGCTGGCCCGCCAACCCGAAACCCTGCCGCCCGAGTCCCGGCGCCCGTTCCGGGCCGGCGCGCTCTGGTCAGCACTGCGTGAGGTGCTGGGCTATCGGATCATCCGGCTGGCCATCGCGGCGCAAACGCTGGCCTTTGCCTGCCTGTTTGCCACGCTTTCGTCCATTCAGCCGATCTTTGACCTAACCTTTGGCCGGGGCGATGACTTCCCCCTTTACTTCGCGGCGATTGCCGTCCTTGCCGGCTCGGCCAGTTTCATCAATGCGCGCTATGTCGGGCGACTGGGGATGCGGCGGCTGGTGCTGATGACCTTTGCTGCGCAGGTGGTTTTTTCGGGGGGGTCGAGCTTCCTGCACGGCCTGCACAGCCTGCCCGAGGCGCTGGTCTTTCCCGCCTATTTCCTGTGGACGACGGGTGTCTTTTTCATGGTCGGCCTGACGCTGGGCAATCTGAACGCGCTGGCGCTGGAGCCGGTGGGCCATATTGCCGGGATGGCTGCCTCCGTCACCGGGTCCATTGCGACGGTCGCCTCGGTCTTGCTGGCGGTGCCGGGCGGGCGGCTTTACGACGGAACGCCGGGGGCCCTGCTGGCGGCGGGGGCGGGGTTTGCCCGGCCGGGGGCGGTCCGGGGCAGGGCGATGTGTCCCGCCCCTTCATCGCCCGGGTAAAGGCATCGGGAGAGGCATAGCCATAGCGCCGGGCGACAACCCCCACGCGCCCGCCCGCATCCAGCTCGGCCCGGGCCTTTTCCAGCCGAAAGCGGCGCAGATAACTGGTGGGCGGCTCTCCCAGCACCTCGGCGAACCGCGCCATGAAGGCCGAGCGCGACATCCCGGCCAGTTCGCACATCGCCTCGACCTTCCACGGTTTTGCCGGCGCCTCATGCAGCGCCACCAGCACCCGCGCCAGCCGCGGATCGGCCAGCCCTGCCAGAACCCCGCGTGAGGCCGCGCCCTCTTCAATCGCCTGCCGCAGCAGATGCACGACAAAGCTCTGCACATAGCCCTTGAGCAGATGGTCCGCCCCGCAGCGCGGCGCCTCGGCCTCGGCCACCGACAGCGCCACCAGCGGAAACAGCGGATCGCCCATGGCGACGGTCATCCCCGCCATCCCCTCCCACAACCGGTCACTCGCCGGGCCCATGACAGGCGGGCGGCAAAGATCTGCTGGCCGCGCAGATAAGGGCCGATGTGATAGCCCCCCGCCGGCGTGCGCGAGACATGCAGATTGGCGCGGTCCACATGGACCCCGGCAGATTCAACAGTCAGACCGGGAAGCAGGGCAGCAAGGCGATCAAGCGGCATGTCGGACCTTTGGTCGGGTATTGCGGATAATTTCCGCCAGAAAATGCCCTATCCCGAGGCCATAGACAAGAGCCGAAAGGAAACCCGATGCCCTTCCCCCGCCAAAAGACACCAGACCTGCGCCTGCCCCTGCTCTCGGGTGGCAGCTTTCGCCTGTCCGAGGAAAACAGCCCGCGCGGCACGCTGTTGGTGTTCTATCGCGGCTATCATTGCCCGGTCTGCGCGACCTATCTCAAGGAACTCGGCCGCCTCGCCCCCGACTTCGCCGCGCGTGGAGTGGGCGTGATCGCCATCTCCTCGGATACCGAGGAACGCGC
>CALLZQ010000233.1 GCA_937858255.1 uncultured Tabrizicola sp. | reverse complement strand
CCGCCTGCATCTGGGCAGTCAGGCCAAGGCGGCAGCGGAATTTGAGGGGGATTTCCGCCTGACCCTGCACCTCGCGCCCCCGTTCTTGCCCGGGCGCGGCGCCGATGGGCGGCCGAAAAAGCGCGCCTTCGGGCCGTGGATCCTGCCGGTCTTGCGGGTGCTGGCGGGGATGAAGGCGTTGCGCGGCACGCCGCTGGATCTGTTCGGCTATAGTGCCGAGCGGCGGATGGAACGGCGGCCGATCGCGGAATATGAGGCCGGTATGGCCGAGGCGCTTCGTCTCATGACCCCGGGCACCCACGCCGCGGTGCTGGAACGGGCGGCACTGCCGCTGGAGATCCGCGGCTTTGGCCCGGTCAAGGCGGCAAACCACGCAAAGGCCGAGGTACGGCGGGTGACGCTAATGGCGGCAATCCGTTCCGGCGCCGCGCCGGGCGCCGAGGCCGCCTGAGGGTTAGTGCAGGGGCGCCGCCGTGCCCTTGCAGACCAGCGTGACCCGCGTCTCACCGCCCTGCATCTCCAGCCCCGTTACCTCCATCCGCCGGCGGTCCAGATCGCCGCCGGCAATCTCGATGCTGCCCGCCCCGTGAAAGGCCGCGTCCAGCACCGACAGCAGCGCCTCGCCCCGCAGATAGGCCTCGACCCCATGGGCGACACGGTGGATGGCGCGGGGGGTAATCCGCCGGCTGCCCACGATCAGTTCCATCTCTGCCTGCCTTTCCGCTGCGCCCCCGGGCGCAAAATGCCAATGGCCCCCGATGCGGGGGCCATAACGATTCTTCAATCGATTCGATGGGTTATCCCCAGTTCCTTCCCCAGATTTCGGGGCGGGCGCATCACGAACAGCCGCTCGTGCCGCCGCAGGTGTTGCACTTCATGCAGGTGCCGTTCCTGACCAGCGTGTAGTTGCCACACTCGCCGCAAGGATCGCCCTCATAGCCCTGCATCTTGGCCTTGGCGCGGGCGTCCATCGGCTGGGCGGTGCCAAGGGCGAAGGTCGAGGTGCTCTCGGCAAAACCAGTAGCGCGGGCCTCGGGCATCAGCGCGGCCATGGCGGCGGCGCCGTCCGTGCCAAAGGCAGTTGCGCCCATACCCCCTTGCAGCACCACCAGTTCCTGCGGCAGACGCTTGCGCAGATAGCCGGTCGAGCTGATTTGCTTCAGCACTTCCAAAGACTTGGAGGCAGCGGTTTCCGAAACCGGCGTGATGTTGGCCTTGCCCTCTTCATCGCCCCGGCCCAGATCGTCAAAGGAATGTCCCTTGGGCTTCACATGCGCCAAGTCGGTACGGTCCAGATAGCTGATCGCCAGTTCGCGGAAGATGTAGTCGAGGATCGAGGTCGCGTTCTTGATCGAGTCGTTCCCCTGCACCATCCCCGCCGGTTCAAAGCGGGTGAAGGTGAAGGCCTCGACGAACTCTTCCAGCGGCACGCCATATTGCAGGCCCACGGACACGGCGATGGCGA
>CALLZQ010000232.1 GCA_937858255.1 uncultured Tabrizicola sp. | reverse complement strand
AGGGTCCAGCGCGCCAGAAACAGCAGGCCCGAATAGAGCAGGATCAGACCGAGCTCTGCCAGCGCCATCGGCTCCCCCACCGCCGGCAGCAAGAGGATCGAGGCCAGTGCCAGCGCAAGGTTCGGGTAGAACACCTGTACCATCGTATTGTTCTCGACCCGCACCATCCGCCGCGAGATCACCAGCGACAGCGTGCCCATAAAGGCACCGACAAGGCCCGACAGATGCCCCGGCGTCATGCCATGCAGGCCGTCGGGGAACAAAAGCGTGACGCCCAGAAGGCCAATCCCCATCCCGGCCCAGGCGGCGGGCTGAACCGTCTCTCCCAGAATGGGACGGGACAGAAGCGCCGCCATCAGCGGCATCAGGCCAATGAACAGAAACACCTCGGCCAGCGGGATATTGGCGACGGCGTGAAAGAACCCCAGCGCCGCCAGCACCGTCGCCCCCGAGCGCAACGCCAGCAGCCCCGGCGCGCGGCTGGTCAGGCAATTGCCGGTAAAGAGCTGAAGCCGCGCCCCCGCCCGCGAGACCACAAGGCTGAGCCCCGCCATGATCAGCCCCGACAGAAAGAACACCTGCGGCGCCTGAAGCCGGGCCGACAGCCCCTTGACCGTACCATCGGCCAGCGTGGTGGTCAGCGTCGAGGCGATGAGCAGCGCCACCCCGAGTACAATCGGATTACGCAAAAGCCGGGTCATGACACTGCCCTCCCGCGGCCCGCCCGGGCGAAGCCTGCAAAAAATTCGCCGAATTCCTGCATGTTTTCAAGCGCCCCGACGCGCGTGCGGCTGGCATCGGAGAGTTTTGGCCACAGTCGCCAGCGCATATGCGACCAGTCACCGCTGCGCTCGGCCCCCATTTCGAGCAGCGCATAGGACAATTCACGCAAGGCGGGCGAGGCCGCCCGGCGCTGATGGATCAGCCGCGCATTGCCCGGCACGCCCAGCACAAAGCTCGGCCCCCCCAGCACGCAAGCGGCCCAGTTCGCCACCAGATACTGATGATAGTCATCGTCAAACCGCGCGCCTTCATGGCCCGGCGCGAAATCGGCCTCGGCGGCACCGCGCGTCACCGCACGCACCCAGGCCTCGGGCGCCTGATGGCCCGAGAGGCGCAGGGCGATCACCACTTCGGACAAGAGGTCGAGATTGTCCTCAAGCCAGGCCACCATGCCGGCATGGATCAGGTTCACCCGCAATTGCGGATCGGCAGGCAGCACCTTGCGTCCGTAATCGGCCGCATGGAACACGATGTGGGTCAGGTCATAGGCCGCGCGGCGATTGGGCAGGCAAAACCCGCCGGGCCGGCGCGCAAAGGCCCAGAGACGCGCGGCCAGGGCAGCGTCCGTCTCCGCCTCCAGACCCGCACGGCGCAGCAGCAGCGCCACTTCGGCCCGGTGCATATCCGAAAGCTCGATCCCGCCAAGGTCATTCTCGACGGCAAAGGCCACCAGATCGTCCACCGGAACACCCGGCATGCCCAAAGCCGCCAGATCAACCGCCAGCGACAGGTAAAGCCGGTAATACTGAGGAAAGAAACGGATCTCATCCACCATCTCGCCCACGAAAGGCGCCAGGGGCGAGAGATCGACATCGGTCGCACCGGTGGCGGCGAGGATTTGCGCCAGCTCGGCATTTTCCTTCAGCCAGAACGGATCCTGGCGATGGCGGCGACGGGTCGAGAACAGATCGCCCAGTGCAGGAATGGCGGGCTCCAGCCCACCCAGCCCATGCCGCCGCAGAGAGACGACGTTGGACATGTTTTACCCCTTTGGCAGCAGGTCAGGGGACGACGTGGCAGCGCCGCCCCCCGAGGTTCAGGGGATCACACGTCCGCGATCGAGGTCATCAGGCAGGTGGCCGAGCCGGACAGCTTGTCGCCCATGCCGTCTTCGGCGGCAATCGAGGTCATGGCCGACGAGGCGATTGAGGTCATCATCGACGAGGCGATGGAGGTCATCATCGAGGATGCGATCGACGTCATCATCGACGATGCAATCGAGGTCATCATCGAGGACGCAATCGAGGTCATCATCTCGGTTTGCGCGCCGTCAATCATGTCGGCCGAAAATTCCTCAACGATTTCATGGCGAAGTGCGGCAGCAGCGGTCATTTTTCCCTCCAGGTTGAAAAGTTGTCGCTGTGTTCACGCTAGCAACCAGCACACGATTCGCAACACATTTTTCCCGCATAGATTGCATTTTAACGGTTGCAAACCCGCCCCGGATGCGTAACCGAATCGTTAACGGGGCGCGCGGCTTGCTATCGGGCGGCGCTTGGGGGATAGCTTGACCCAAGGGGCCAGAGCGGGCGCCCGGCAGGAGGGACCCATGCGCATCGCCACCTTTAACATCAATGGCATCAAGGCCCGGATCGAGGCCCTGCCCCGCTGGCTGACCAGCGCCAATCCCGATGTCGTCTGCCTGCAAGAGATCAAATCCGTCGATGAGGCCTTTCCGGCGGATATGTTCGAGGACATGGGTTACCGAACCGTCACCCATGGCCAGAAAAGTTTCAACGGCGTCGCCATCCTGTCGAAATATCCGCTGGAGGATGTGACCCGCGGCCTGCCGGGTGATGACAGCGACGAGCAGGCCCGCTGGATCGAGGCGACGGTGATGGCGCCGCGCCCCCTGCGGGTCTGCGGGCTGTACCTGCCCAATGGCAACCCGGCGCCGGGGCCGAAATATGACTACAAGCTGGCCTGGATGGCGCGGATGGAGGCGCGGGTGCGCGACCTCCTCGCCCGTGAAGAGCCGTTCCTTTGTGCCGGCGACTACAATGTCATCCCCCAGCCCGAGGATGCCGCCCGCCCCGAGGTCTGGACGACTGACGCGCTGTTCCTGCCCGAAAGCCGCGCCGCCTTTCGCCGGATCGTCAACCTTGGCCTGACCGAGGCGTTCCGCGCCCGGGTGCAGGGGCCGGGTCACTACAGCTTTTGGGATTATCAGGCCGGCGCGTGG
>CALLZQ010000231.1 GCA_937858255.1 uncultured Tabrizicola sp. | reverse complement strand
CTCCAGACGTGCGGCCTGCGCCAAAGCCTCGTCGCGTTCGCGCAGCGCACCGGCCAGGACCTCGTCTCCTTCGGTGGAAGCGCCAGCGGACGGGGTCTCGCGTTTCGGGGGCGCGACCATATCGGCGGCTTCGAGCGCGGCCAGTTCCTCGGGCGTCACCTGATGTTCGCCGGGCTTCAGCCAGCGCGCGCCCAGCTTGACCGTCTGGGCAATATTGACTTCCAGCAGGGCGCCGGACATCACGATTGCCCCGCGTTCTGGAACAGAAAGCCCGCATCGGCGCCCAGGATATAGGGCCGGCGCTCGGCCGTCGTGGGATAGATCCACGACTTCGTCTCGTTCGAGTAATAGGGCTGATTGACCTGCGGGTAGCCCGCGAGTTCATAGGTATAGCCGTAGGACGGCACCTGATAGTTGCCCCCCTTGGGCACATAGGCCAGGATTGCGTCATCCCCCCAGACGTCAGTCGCAGGAGCGGTTTCGGCGGCGGTTTCGGGCAGATAGACCGCCTTGCCGCAAACGACGTTTTCCAGTTCCAGAAGCGCGGCCAGCATCGCCAGCGTGATCGACTGGGCGCTGGTATATTTGAACTGTTCCTTGATGCTTGCGTGCCTGGTCAGCGCGTTCTTGGCATTGGGACCCAGCACCAGGGTATTGGCATAGCGCCCGGTCTGACGGCGGATCGCCTCGTTGCCCTCCTTGATGTCATCGATCGGCGTCGAGGCGCCTTGGGTCCAGCGTGCGGTCGTGGTCAGCACCACCTTGTTCGACGCCGCGTAATTGGCCGCATTGCGGGCCATGGTTGCGCATTCATGCTCAAGGCCGAGATCGATGGAATCGAGCACCATGTTGATGGCGCCCTGGGCGAGATCGAAGCCCGGGACGGACTCCGCTTCCTGCTGGTGTTCGATCGGCACGACACCCTCGAGCGAATCCTGAACGAGCGAGATCGGCTCGGCGGCATAACCATACTGGATGCGCCGCACGTTCGATCCGGGGGCACGCCGGGTGTTCAGCAGGCGAAAGCCTTCCTTGCCGAATTTCAGCTGACGCATGGCGCGGTTCGGCACCGTGGCGCGCGGGAACAGCGCGGTCGAGATGAATTCCGCATTGCGATAGCCGCGCGCATGGGTCGACAGGATCGGATCGACGACGGCGGCCTGGCGGGTGTTGATGGGGGCCATGGATACTGCCTCAGTTCAGGGTGGAAAAGCTGATGGTGACGAACTCGCCATCGGCAGCGGCATGCAGCGCGCGACCAAAGGGATTGACGCCGGCGCCCTGCGCCTGCACGCCGCCCGCAGCGGCCGAGACCACGCGGCCGCCGGCGGTGATGGCGCCGACGGCCTTCACACGCACGGTCCCGGCCTTCATGATCGGGGCGGGGTCGCCGACGACGGTGTTGGGGCTTTTGGCAACGCCGGCGACGACTGCGTCCGCGGCAGTCACCTTGGCGCCGGCAAAGGTGACGAGGTCATAGGCCTCGAACAGGCCGGTCGAGATGATCGTGTCGGTAAAGATGTCCTGGAACATTGGGGTCTCCTCAGGAAACGGCACGCACGGCGGCCGCGTAATCGGTGCCGGGATGGGCGGCCTGATAGCTCAGGGCCTTGTTGTGGAGGGCGAGGCGTTCGACATCGACCGCCTTGCCGTCGGCTGCGAAGGCGGCACTTTTCGCAGGTGCGTCCGGATCGTCGCCCAGATTGGCTGCGCCATAGGTGACGGCGACGGGCAGCGCCTGCAGCATGGTCTTGAGCGCATCCCCGGCGCTGACGGCCTCTGCACCTTCTGCAAAGGCGATCTTGGTATCGGCCGGCAGGGCGTCGAGAATGGCGACGGTCTGGTCTTTCAGGGCCGGCAGCAGGCGCCCCTCACTGACCAGCTTTTCGGCAAAGGCGACATGCCCGGCATGCGCCAGCTCGCGCTCACGGGCGGCAAGGTTTTTCTCGCGGGCGATGACTTCGGCTTCGCGTGCAGCAAAAGCCGGATCAGGCGTATTGGTCACGTCAGGATCCTTTTTCGGTTCGGGTTTCCGGGGGGCAGTGGCGGGGGGCGCATCGGGTGCTGCGGAAGAAGCCGAGAAGCGGGCCTCGCTGCGATCGGCATCCTCGAGCCAGTCGATTTCCCAGGCCGGCAGCACCTTGTCGGCCTGCTCCAATCCGTCGCGGTCGATCATCCAGTCGCGAATGCGCCGAAAAATCGAGGCGGTCTGCTCACCCATGCCGAATGCAGCTGTGAAGGTCGCACCGGCGGCGCCAGCAAAGGCTGCGTTCTTCAGCCCGCTGACAGCCGGGGCGGCGGCACCCAGAAATCCGACATGCTTGGGATACCAGGTGCCCGGCTGCGGGTTGTGGCCCTGCTGCGGTGCAAAGAAGGCCATCGAGACCTTCTTGAAGCGGCCCGCTTTGACCATCTCCTCGAAGGCCGGATCGATCTCGTGAAGATTGGCGAACAGCCGCTCGGCGCGGCTGTCATAGTCAAAGGACTCGACCCAGCCGTAGGCCGGCGCATCGGCATCGGGATGACCCACGACAATCGGCGCAGGGGCGGTCTGCGCGTCATAGGCATCGGCGATGGCTTTCAGGTCAGCGGCGGAATAGGTGATCGGTTCACCCTGCATCGGCTTGAAGGTGCCGGGGCGGAATACCTCGGTGCGCGCAGTGACAGGATTTGAGGACATGGTCTCTCCGAGAAGTTTCGAAGACCATGCAGGCTGGCGACGCCCCGATAGTGAGGACCACAGGTCCACCCTCAGACCGGGGTGCTCTCAGTGCGATTTCGGGGGTGTTCCTGGTCGCATCATGGCCCGGAACGCCACGGCTGGCAATCGCGATCACCACCCCGACCCCCGATTGCCCCGCAGAGCGATTCTAACAGGGGGCTAACAGGCCTTTGCGCTCCGGCGCGGGTCGTCAGGCGCGAGCGTATGGTGTGACGCTCTGTGGCCCGATTTCACATGCGACG
>CALLZQ010000230.1 GCA_937858255.1 uncultured Tabrizicola sp. | reverse complement strand
CGGAACGCGCCTTGCCCTATATTTCAGACGTCATCAACGCAGAGGTCGCGGCGATCGCCAGGCAGATGGACGGAGCCCTTGCGCAGGGGGATCAAGCGCGGCTGACCGTCCTGAACCACGATTTCCACCGCCGCATCTATGGCGCGAACCCGCATCAGGCCGCGATGCCGATGATCGAGAGCATCTGGCTGCAACTTGGCCCGTTCCAGCACCAGGTGATCGAGAATGGCCTGGAATTCTATCTTGTCGACCGCCACAAGGAGATCATCCGGGCGCTGCGCGCCCGCGATCCCGTTGCCCTTGCCATCGCCATCGAGGCCGACATCCGCGACGGCATCTACCGCTCGGGCCGGCAGTTCCTGCAACGGCGCGCGGCGGGCGGGGCTGCGCCTGTCATTTTGTGATACCATTTTGACGGCCGGGCAAGGCTGGCGACGGGGGTGTGGCGGCCTCTGCCCCCGCTCCGGCCAGTTCCGCCCGGCATGTCGGGCAGCGTCCGGCATGGGCGCGCGGAATGGCGCCCCGGCAGCGGGGGCAGGTCGCATGGATGCGCCCGGTTTCAGTGCCGCAGCGCGGGCAGGTTCCGGCAACCGCGCCGGGCAGCCGGGCGTGGCATGCGGGGCAGAAGGACGGGGCCGCGCGCCTCATCGTTCGGGGCCGTCATCTGCGGCGGGCTCGACACGCAGCACGCTCAGCGTCTTGCGCTGATGGTCGCGGGTATCCCACTGGAAGCTTGCGCCCTCGGCCAGGCCGAGAAGCGCGGTGCCGATCGGCGTCATGACCGAAATCCGCCCGCGGGTGATGTCGGCATCCTCGGGGAAGACAAGCGTGACGGTCTGGTCCTGCCCGGTCGCTTCGTTGCGGTAGCGCACGCGGCTGCCGATGCTCACCACATTCGCGGGCAGCTTGTGGGCGGGCACGATCCGCGCGCGGCCGATCTCTTCCAGCAGACGCTCGGCAAGGGCGGGGTTGCGGTGCATCGTGCCGTCGACCAGGGCTTCGAGATGGGCCAGCGTGGCGTCCGAGATGATGACGGCGGGGCGGCGGGCGGTGCCGCGCTTTTTCACGGTGGGTTGGTTCATGACAGTTTCCTTCGAATGTGAAATCGGGTTGGGGCGGGGCCTTGGTCAAGGGGTGCCACGCCCTCGGGGTGCGGCGCGGCCTTCAGCAGCGCCAGCGTGACGGTGCTGCCATCGGGGCGGGGCAGGCTGGCGCGCTGCCGCGGGTGCATCCCGATCAGCGTGGCGCCCAGAAGCGAGGCGAGGGGGATCGTGCGGCTGTCCGAAAGCCCGCCGCCATGGCGCAGCACGCCCCGCCGGGCGCCGCCGCCCGCGATCATGTAGCTGACCCAGCCGTTCACGCGGGCGGTGCTGTCCAGCTCATGCTCTTCCGCGTGCTCGGCGATGCGCAGCTTGTCGCGCAGGATGCCGGCGACCTGCCGCGCCGGGGGCGCGCCGTCGCAATGGCGCAGCAGCGTGCGGATCAGCGCGCGGTCGGCCGCGCCGAGCCTTGGGATCTGCGGGATCGGGGTGCCGCCTTGCGGGCGGTGGGGATGCGATGGCGGAAGACTGGACATGACGAAAAACTCCTCGGGCGACCGGACTGTCGCCTTGCGTTCGGATCAGGATGTGAGGAGGCCCCGGGAGGAGGTTCAGGCGCGCGCGCCTATGCCGCCCGGGGGGGCGGGCGGGTCAGCAGCAGGAACCGGGATTGATCTGCATGAACCTTCATGCCCCAGACCTAGGCACGCGCCCCCCCGAAGTCAATCACGCCCCGCTCAAAAGGCCGTGGCCTGTGGCTCGGCCAGCATCATGCGCGCCACGTTCTCGGCGATGGCCATCGTGGGGGCGTTGGTATTGCCCGCGATGATCGTGGGCATGATCGAGGCGTCGACGATGCGCAGCCCGTCGATCCCGCGCAGCCGGGCCTGCGGGTCGACGACCGAGGCCGGATCGCGCCCCATGCGGCAGGTGCCGACGGGGTGATAGATCGTCTCGGCCCGCGCGCGGATGTCGGCGATCAGATCGGCATCGCCTTG
>CALLZQ010000229.1 GCA_937858255.1 uncultured Tabrizicola sp. | reverse complement strand
GGTCAGCACATCGGCCGCGCAATGCGCATGGTCATGGTCGGAGAACGCCAGATCGGGCGTCTCGCAGCCCGGGCAGCCGGCGGGATTCCCCGTCGCATCAGAGGGCAAGGGATCATGTGGCATGGCGCCTCCACTTGACATGTTATAATATAACATACATAGAACCCCAACCCGCAAAAGGAAAGAGGTCGGAATGCGTTATATCATATCATTTCTGATGGCCAGTGCCGCACTGCCCGCCATGGCCGAGGCGCCCCGCGTCGTTACCGATCTGCCCCCGGTCCATGCCCTTGTGGCTGAGGTGATGGGAGAGATTGGGACACCACTGTTGCTGCTGGATCAGGGGGCCGATGCGCATTCCTTTCAACTGCGCCCCAGTCAGGCACGCGCCTTGGCCGAGGCCGATCTTCTGGTCTGGATCGGTCCCGAGATGACCCCTTGGCTAGAGCGCGCCCTTGACGGGCTGGCCGCGCAAACGCCCCGGCTGGATCTGTTGCTGCAAGAGGGAACGCAACGCCGGCCCTATACGGCCACAGAGGATCACGACGACCAGAATCATGACGATCATGGGCTTGAGGACCATGAAGCCGAGGCCGGGCATGACGACCATGACGATCACGGCCATGACGATCACGATCATGGCGACATCGATCCGCATGCCTGGCTTGACCCCGGCAACGCCGCGCTGTGGCTGCGGCGGATCGGCGAGGATCTGGGGCGGATCGCCCCCGAGAATGCGGCGCCCTATACCGCCAATGCCGCCCGCGCCATCGAGGAAGTTACCGCGCTGGATGCCGAGGTTAGCGCGCGATTGACGCCGCTGCGTGATCGTCCCTTTGTCGTCTTTCACGATGCCTACGGCTATTTCACCGATCACTACGGGTTGACGGGGGCCAAGGCACTGGCGCTTGGCGATGCCTCAGCCCCAGGCGCAGCCCGTCTTGCCGCGTTGCGCGACGATATCGCCGGCGCCGGCCCGATCTGCCTGTTCCCCGAGCTGCAACATGACCCGCGCCTGCTGGCGCAACTGGCCGAAGGGACCGAGGCACGCATTGGCACTGCCCTCGACCCCGAAGGTTCAGGCATCGCACCCGGCAAGGGCGCCTATACCGCCCTGCTGCGCGGCTTGACCGATGCCCTGACCGATTGCCTCGGCGAATAGGCGCCGGCTTCGGCGGATCGACGTCGCGCGGCAGCAGAGCCGCGCGATTGCACTTGACCGCTGGCGCGACCCGTCGCAGGTCTAGGGGTCAGGGAGGGGTCGCTGCCCGGCGGCCCGACAAGACCAAGAACAGGACGACAGACCGTGGCAATTCCGGGGATCGCCCCCTTTGGCACCACCGCCTCTGCACAGGCGGTGCAGAAAATCACGCTGACCATGGGGCCGCTTTCGGTGGCGCTGTTGACCTATGGCGCCATCCTGCAATCGGTGCGACTGGAGGGCGTGGGTCATGACCTGACACTCGGTTCGGCGCGGCTGGCCGATTATGAGGGGCCGATGCACTACCATGGGGCGCTGATCGGCCCGGTGGCCAACCGCATCACCGGCGCGATGGCGACCCTTGACGGGCGCACCCATCACTTCGACCCCAATGAGGCGGGGCGGAATACTCTGCATTCAGGCCGCCATGGCACCCATGCGCGGATCTGGAAGCTGGCGGAACTGACCGAGACCACAGCCAGCCTGACCGTTGACCTGCCCGATGGCGAAAGCGGGTTTCCCGGCAACCGCCGACTGACGGCGCGCTTCTCCTTGCATGCCGATGCCACCCTGCGGCTTGACCTGACCGCGACGACCGACGCTGCGACATGGATCAATCTGGCCAATCACAGTTACTGGAATCTGGACGGCAGCCCAAGCTGGGCCGGCCATCGGCTGTGGATACCCGCCGAGCATTATCTGCCGGTGGATGCCGATCTGCTGCCAACCGGCGAGATCCGCGCGGTGGCCGGCACCGAGATGGATTTCCGGCAGGAACGCACCATCCAGCCCGGCGCCCCGGCCATGGACACCAACTTCTGCCTTGCCCCCCAGCGCCGGGGCCTGACGCCTGCGCTGCGGCTGACCGGCAGCTCGGGCCTGACGATGGAGATGGCGACGACCGAGCCGGGCCTGCAAATCTACGATGGACGCCAGCCGCGCCTGCCGGGCAGCCCCGCCTATGAGGGGCTGGCGATCGAGGCGCAGTTCTGGCCCGATGCGCCACATCAGCCCGCCTTCCCGGACATCACGCTGCGCCCCGGCGCCCTGTGGCAACAACGCACGGAATGGCGGTTTTCCCGGGCCTAGCTTTCGTCGCCTCCCGCACCTGCGCCCCGATACCAACGCACGATCTGCGCCCGCTCTTCGGGCTCCATATAGCTGAGGTTGCCGGGCGGCATGGCATGGCTGACCCCGGCTTGCAGATAGATGCGTCGCGCCTGATGGGCGATCTGGGCCTCGGTCTCCAGCACCACGCCCTTTGGCGGCCAGGCAAGGCCCTCCCACGACGGTTCAGTCGCATGGCACATGCTGCACCGGCCCTGCACGATCGACACCGCCTCATCAAACCCCTCAGCGGCTGCAAGGCGCAGCGCCGCGCCCTCCAGCCGCGCCTCAGGCTCGGGCGGCAGACGCATCGGCGCGGTGGACAGCGCCACGATCAGGATCAACAGCACCGCCGCCACCGCCCAAGTCCACCACGGGCTGCCCTTGCCGGCATGTTCGGTGTTGAAGAAATGCCGGATCACTACGCCCATCAGGAAGATCAGGCTGGCGATCACCCAGTTCCACTCGGTCGCAAAGACCAGCGGATAATGGTTCGACAGCATCAGGAACAAAACCGGCAGCGTCAGGTAATTGTTGTGCA
>CALLZQ010000228.1 GCA_937858255.1 uncultured Tabrizicola sp. | reverse complement strand
GCAAGGGTTTCCTCGCGGCGCTGGACCAGTCGGGCGGCTCGCCGCCCAAGGCGCTGCGCCTCTATGGGGTGCCGGAACCCGCCTATGGGTCGGAAACCGAGATGTTCGACATGATCCACGCCATGCGCGCCCGGATCATCAAATCCCCGGCCTTCACCGGTGACAAGGTGGTGGGGGCGATCCTCTTTGAACAGACCATGGACCGCGCGGTGGATGGCGTGCCGACCGCCACCTATCTGTGGGAAAACCGGGGCGTCGTGCCCTTCCTCAAGATCGACAAGGGGCTGGAGGCCGAGGTTGACGGCTGCCAGTTGATGAAGCCGATGCCGGGCCTTGACGCCCTGCTGACCCGCGCCGCCAAAGCCGGCATCTTCGGCACCAAGGAACGCTCGGTGGTTTCCGCCGCCAATGCCAAGGGCATCGCCGCCGTCGTGGCCCAGCAGTTCGAGGTGGGCAAGCAGGTGCTGGCCCATGGGCTGATGCCGATTCTGGAACCCGAAGTGACGATCTCGATCGCCGACAAGGCCGAGGCGGAAAAACTGTTGCAGGAAGAAATCTTGCGCCATCTGGATGCCCTGCCCGAGGGCACGCAGGTGATGTTGAAGCTCTCCCTTCCGACCGTGGACAACTTCTATGCGCCGCTGGTCGATCACCCCAAGGTGCTGAAAGTCGTGGCGCTCTCGGGCGGCTACAGCCGTGATGAGGCCAATGCGATCCTGGCGCGCAATCGCGGGATCATCGCCAGCTTTAGCCGCGCCCTGACCGAGGGCCTCAGCGCCCAGCAGAGCGATGCCGAATTCGATGCGGCACTGGGCCAGGCCATCGGCTCGATCCATGCCGCGTCAATCGCCGGCTAAGCCCCTCAACTGACGAAAAATTCAAGGATCCTCCCATATGGGGGGATTCCCTTTGCGAATCACTTGTGACATGATGACCGCAGGCCCCCGATGAGAGGGGCATCGAGGCAGTGAAACCATGACGCAAGCGGCCGCCCGGCTCTCTATCGGCAGCATCCTCTATCTGGCCCTGGCTTTCACGCTGGGGTCCTATTTCACCTTTGCCGCCGTGCAGGGGGATTTCGGGGTGTTCCGTCAGGTGCAGATCCGCGCCGAGGCCGAACAGTTGCGCATCGAGCGTGACCGGCTGGCCGAAGAGTTGTTGCAAATGACCAATCTGACCACGCGCCTGTCGGACCATTATCTCGATATCGACTTGCTGGATGAGCGGGTGCGCGATGTGCTGGGCTATATCCGCGCCGATGAGATCGTGATCCGCTGACCTGATTTCCCCGCCGCCACAGCCCGGACCCCGGAATTTTGCAAAATTCCGGGCAAATTTCTTCGAAGAAATTTGACGCCCCGCCGTAACCCTTGCATCCTGTGCATGGGAGATATGACGCTGTTCCGCAAGGTCAGTTTTCTTTTGACCCAATAAACACCGATGGTGTAGAGATTGTTTAACGTTGAACTATTCCAGCCACGGACGGGAGGATGCCGCATATGGCCGCGAAGAAACCAGCCGAGAGGCCCAATGCCTCAAAGGAAGAGCTTCTGAAATATTACCGCGAGATGTTGCTCATCCGCCGGTTTGAGGAAAAGGCAGGCCAGCTTTATGGCATGGGCCTGATCGGCGGCTTTTGCCACCTCTATATCGGGCAGGAAGCGGTGGTCGTCGGGCTTGAGGCCGCCACCAAGGATGGCGACAAGCGCCTGACCAGCTATCGTGACCACGGTCATATGCTTGCCTGCGGCATGGATGCCAAGGGCGTGATGGCCGAACTGACCGGGCGCATCGGCGGCTATTCCAAGGGCAAGGGCGGCTCGATGCATATGTTCTCGAAAGAGAAGCATTTCTACGGCGGCCATGGCATCGTCGGCGCGCAGGTGCCGCTGGGGGCGGGCCTTGCCTTTGCCGACAAGTACAAGGGCAATGACAATGTCACCTTTACCTATTTCGGTGATGGCGCCGCCAACCAGGGTCAGGTCTATGAGGCCTATAACATGGCCGAACTCTGGGATCTTCCGGTGATTTTCGTCATCGAGAACAACCAATACGCCATGGGCACCAGCGTCAAGCGCTCGACCAAATCGACCACGCTTTATGAACGTGGCGTGGCTTATGGTATCCCGGGCGAACAGGTCGATGGCATGGATGTGCTGGAGGTCAAGGCCGCCGCCGAAAAGGCCATCGCCCACTGCCGGGCGGGCAAGGGCCCTTATATCCTTGAAATGATGACCTATCGTTATCGCGGCCACTCGATGTCCGACCCGGCCAAGTACCGGACCCGCGAGGAAGTGGACAAGATCAAGTCGGAAAAGGACTGCATCGAACAGGTGCGCGATCTGCTGCTGACCGGGCGCCATGCGACCGAGGACGACCTCAAGGCGATCGACAAAGAGATCAAGGCCATCGTCAACGAGGCCGCTGAATTTTCAAAGGAAAGCCCCGAGCCGCCGCTGGATGAGCTCTGGACGGATATCTACGCGTAAGGGAGGGGAAAGACATGGCTACCGAAGTTCTTATGCCCGCGCTGTCCCCCACCATGGAGGAAGGCACGCTGGCGAAATGGCTGGTCAAGGAAGGCGATACCGTCAAATCCGGCCAGATCATCGCTGAAATCGAGACCGACAAGGCGACGATGGAGTTCGAGGCGGTCGATGAGGGGATCGTCGGCAAGATCCTCGTGGCCGAGGGCAGCGCCAACGTCAAGGTGAACACCCCCATCGCCGTGCTGGTGGAAGAGGGCGAAACCGTGTCGGACGCA